>WFQT01000078.1 GCA_015486895.1 Anaerolineae bacterium | reverse complement strand
GCACACAGATATCTTAAAGCTTTTGAAATCCATCTGTGAAAATCTGCGTGAATCTGCGTCCAAAACAAAATTCGCCAGAGTCCAGTAGCTGACTTAGAGCCGCAGTGACGCAGAGGAGAAATTTGACGATAGGCAGAAAAGGCGCTAACCCCCTCCCCTGCCGGCGAAAGCAATGAGGGCAGCGGGGGAGGGGTCTGAAGAAGAGATTACACCACGCCGGTGACAATACTCCAGAGCGCTTTGGCCGCGTCTACCATGTCCTGAACCGCAATTTGCTCCTGGTGCGTGTGTACGTTAGTCATGCCGGTGCTGAGCACTGCCATGGTGAGGCCGGCGTTGTTGAAAATGTTAGCGTCACTGCCCCCACCGGAGGTTTTCAGTAGCGGCTCAAAGCCGGCGGCTCGCATCCGCTCGCCGAGGTATGCCACCCATGGCTGGTCGGCGTCGAAGTAGTAGCCGTTGTATACCCGCCGGCTCTCGAAATCTACCTTGGCGCCGCGCACTGTTGCCACGCCTAACCATGCCTGGCGCATCCGTTCTGTTTGAGCTTTTAGCTTCTCCTCCTGCAGGCTGCGGGCTTCGCTCTCGGCGTACACTGTCTCCGTGATGATGTTGGTGGCACTGCCGCCGCGAATAATCCCGACGTTGGCGGTGGTCTCAGGATCTATGCGCCCTAACGGCATAATGGTGATAGCGGCCGCTGCTACTTCGATGGCACTAATGCCCTTTTCCGGCGCCGCCCCGGCGTGACTGCTCTTGCCGTGAACGGTGATTTTGTGGTTGTCCTGGTATGGTGCGCCGATGATGATGGTACCAATGGGGCCGCCACTGTCTAATACCATGCCGTGCTTCCCCCGGAGCTGTGTGGTGTCGAAGTGGGAAGCGCCCACTAAGCCGATTTCCTCGCTGACACTGAATAGTACTTCCAGCGCCGGTCGTTGCTTCGGTGCTGCTTCTTGGAGCATGTTCAGCACTTCCAAGATCACCGCTACCCCCGACTTGTCGTCGCCGCCCAGGATGGTGGTGCCGTCGCTGTAAATGATGCCGTCCCGGATGACCGGCTTGATGCCGGTGTCCTGCCCTACCGTGTCCATGTGGGCGTTGAGGATAATCGGCTCACCGACGCCGGGGAAGTGTGCTAATACATTTCCTACCTCATCCCGCTGCACCCGGCCACCCAAGGCGGCCAACATCTTCGCCAGATGCCGGCTGATCGCCTCTTCTTGCTTCGCGGGGCTGTCAATATGCACTAAGCTCAAAAATGTATCTACCAAGCGTTGTTCATTCACCTGCATGACATATCTTCTCCTACCCGTAATGGGTTGACTGAGCAAATATCGTTATGATAGTGTAGGGAGGCCATTGCTGGTGCAAATTGTAGCCACCCGACAGTTTTGTTTCACCCTTGAGTTGAAATTGCATGCTACATTGTGCAAAGTCGCCCTGTAACGACTGGTATCCAGCTCGCGTAGGCAGGCTTCGCAAGGCATAGCCCACAACTTCAGTTGCTGGGCAGAAGGTGTCAGGTGGATAGGCGCGAATTCAGCCACTTAGCGTGGCGTCTCCAACCTGTCTGTAATACTGCCATTAGTGCTCGCGCCTCCGGCCTACCGGATGACACCTAACTCTCGGCCCACCTGGGAGAATATCGCCAAGCCTTGATTTAAGTCTTCCTGCGTGTGGGCAGCGGAGATCATGACCCGGATGCGTGCCATTCCTTTGGGTACCGTGGGGTAAGCAATAGCAGTGCCGAAAACACCTTCCTCGTATAGCCGGCGGCTGAACGTTTGTGCCAGTTTCTCGTCCCCCAACATTACTGGCGTGATGGGCGTCTCTGTGTGGCCGGTGTCGAAGCCTAGATCGCGCATGGCTGTCTGGAAATAACGGGCGTTGTCCCACAGCCGGTCTACCAATTCTGTAGATTCGCTAAGCATTTCCACGGAGGCTAAACAGGCTGCTGTGTCGGGTACCGTCATGGCGCTGGAGAAAAGGAACGGCCGGCCCCGTTGGTGCAGCCACTCCACAATGCGGTGATCCCCGGCGACATAACCTCCGACGACGCCGAAAGCTTTGGACATGGTGCCGACTTCGATATCTACCTGGCCGTGAAGGCCGAAGTAGTCCACAATGCCGCGGCCGCCCCGGCCCAGTACCCCTTCACCGTGGGCGTCATCCACCATGGTGATGGCGTTGAACTCCTTAGCCAGTTGCACGATCTTGTCCAAAGGGGCAATGTCACCGTCCATGCTGAAAACGCCGTCACTGATGACAATGGTGCGGCGATACTTACCAGAATTTTCCTGTAGCACCTGCCGCAGGGAGTCCGTGTCCCGATGTTTGTAAACTGCTCGTGAAGCTTTGCTCAATCGTACGCCGTCAATGATGGAAGCGTGGTTAAGTTCGTCGCTGATGATCAAGTCTTCTTTGCCGGTGATGGCAGGGATCGTCGCCAAGTTGGCGTTGTACCCCGACTGGAAAGAAATGGCTGCTTCGGCGCCTTTGAACTCGGCTAAGCGACGCTCCAACTCAATGTGCAACGTCATGGTGCCGGCGATGGTGCGCACGGCGCCGGGGCCGACACCGTAACGGTCAATGGCTTCTTTCGTCTTCGCCACCAGCCGCGGGTGGTTCGCCAGGCCCAAGTAGTTATTGGAGCAAAAATTCAGTACTCGCCGGCCGTCCACTTCCAGCCAGGCACCTTGAGGTGAATTCAGGGTGCGAATGGTCGTGTACAAGCCGGCCGCTTTGAGTCGATCGAGTTCTTCCTCGATCCAGCCTAATTTATCTTTCATAATGCAATCCTCCCTTTTACGCTGTTATGAATTCACGAACGAAAGATCGCCCACCATCACTCGCTTTCCATGCTATTGTGCCAATAGGCATCGGGGAACATGACGACCTTGCCACTGCGTCCGGAGGCCATTGTCTCTATCGCTTCCTCGAAGTGGGAAAGGGGGAAACGATGGGTGACCAACGGCATCAGGTTTACCGCCCCCGAGCGGATCAATCCGCTCATCTGGTACCAGGTCTGCCACAAGCGTCGCCCTACAATACCGTGCACCGTGGCGCCTTTGAAAATGATGTAGTTATCCACGTCCATCTTCACTGGCCCGGAGGTTAGCCCTAACATGGCTACCTCGCCTCCCGGCTTCAGGGCGTTAAAGCCTTGGTGGATAGCAGCCGGAGCGCCGGACATCTCCAACCAGGCGTCCACGCCCTCTCCACCGGTGATCTCCATGATCTTCTCCACTACGCCGTCATTCTTGGCGTTAAAAGTGTCGTTAGCGCCCATCTTCCTTGCCAGGTCCAAGCGGTAATCGCTGATGTCGGTGGCAATGATGAGACGGGCACCGACGGCCTTCGCTACTGCGATGGCCATAACTCCGACAGGGCCACAGCCGGTGACTAGAACCTTCTTAGCGCTCAAGTCGATAGCGAAGGCAGTATGCACAGCGTTGCCGAAGTTCTCTTGCAAGCTGGCAATCTCCGGGGGGGTGTCTGGTGGGTTTGGCCAGGCGTTGATGGCCGGCAACGAAATGTACTCCGCCCAGGCGCCGTCCCGATCTACGCCTATGATCTTTGTATGCGGGCAAAGATGGCCCCGGCCGGTGCGGCAGTAAGCGCAGTTTCCACAGACCACGTGGCTTTCGGCAGAAACGAAATCACCGATGTTCAAGTGGTGCACTTCTATCCCTTTGGCCACAATGTGGCCGCATAGCTCGTGCCCGATGGTCAGCGGTGGATGCAGGCGATTGGCTGCCCATTCATCCCACCGATAAATGTGCAAATCGGTGCCGCAGATGGACACGGCTCGAACTTTGATGAGAACGTCAGAGGGACCGATTTCCGGAACGGGGACTTCCATGTATGTCATTCCCGGCCCCGGCTTGGTCTTCACCACAGCGTGCATGACCTTCGGTATTGTCATCACTCAACACTCCTTTGCGTTGATTTATGGTTGCGCCATTGCAATCCTGATCTAGATAACTGGGCTTTGGCGTTTTTATTTTAGCCACAGAAAAACACAGAATTTCACATATTTGGTTTGAAAGGCAAGAAAAAATCTGTGTTAATCCAGGCAATCTGTGGTAAATATAGCTTAGTCGAGCCTAAAACGTCATTTTTGCCAGACGCCAGTTAGATAAGCTGGAACTAAGACGCTAAACTACAGTATAGCATCAGCCGCGATGAACGTCAATGCCATACCTGCAATCACAGAGAAGTAAGATTCATTTGCAGGCTGGATGGCAGTCGCCGCGGGGCAGCTTTGCATAATGTACACGCAGTTTCAACTACCGCGCTTGCTCACCGGTTCCGTTCGGACACCAGCCGTAATCCATCCAAGGTCAGCCACGGGTCCACCACCTCGATAACCTTCGTATATGGGGCGATGACATTGGCCAGCCCACCGGTGGCAATGACGCGAGCCTGGCCACCTAACTCCTGGCGAAAGCGCTGGATCATTCCCTCCACCATGCTCACGTATCCCAGTACTAAGCCACTCTGCATAGAGTGGACTGTGTTCTTACCCATGGCAGCCGGCGGCGCGGCCAACTGTACCCCCGGCAACTGGGCTGTCCGGTCAGCAAGAGCCGAAGCAGCCAAGCGTAACCCCGGGGCAATAGCCGCCCCCAGGAAGTCACCAGCGGCCGAAATTCCCGTAAACACCGTCGCTGTGCCAAAACTGATGACAATGCAAGCCTCTCGGAATCGTTGGTAAGCAGCCACGGCGTTGACGACCAAGTCAGCGCCCACCTCCGCGGGGTTATCCGCCCGGATGCGGATGCCGGTGCGGACCCCTGGCTTTACCACCAACAATGGGCGCTGCATCTTTTCCGCCACTACTGCTGTGAAAACATCCGTTAGCGGCGGCACCACACTGGCCAGCACCACTCGTTGCACTTGCTCCATTGCCAGGTCTGCCTCTTGGAAAAGCCCCCGCAACCAGAGGGAGTACTCATCGGGGGTGGCGTTGCGAACAGAACGAAGCCGCCAGCGGGCAACCCATGTTTCCCGTTGCCAGACACCTATCGTTACCTCAGTGTTGCCGATATCAACGGCTAATAGCATCTCTCACCTCACAAATCCGACTTGCCGCGGCCCGTGTCCACCCGCCACCAGGCCAATACCACCGGGAGCGTAATAACCACTGCCACTACAATCTCCGGCAATCCGTGAGTAATGCCTACTGCCAGTGCCGTCTTGCCGTCCAGGTAGCCTCGCAAGACAATCGTGCCTAAGACCAACACGGTGTTGGTCAACGTACCAATGATGGCTGCCAGCGTCACCGCCGTCACAATACCCCACCGTTTTGTCCAGGCGTAGGCATAATAAGCAAAGAGCCCGATGAAAAGACGGGGTAGGATGGCAACCAGCGGGTCTTTGAAAATGGGCGTCCCGGCGTCTAAAAAGCTATAAATGCCGAAAATACCGCCGATGATCACTCCTACCACCGGCCCTTCCAGTACAGCACCGATAATAGCTGGCACATGCATGATTGTTGCATGTCCCGCTGGTGTTGGCACAGGGATAAATCCCAGGCGGGTGGCACCTAAGACCACTGCCACGGCGGATAGCACTGCCGCTACCGTAATTTTCCGAGCCGACAACGTCTTACTTTCCATCACATTACCTCCAAAACAAAATATGAACGGAATCCGCAATTATGCCCTGCAACAGGACATTTTTGCCGCGGATTTCCTAATCTGGCCGAGCCAGAACCAACAAACCAACCACAAAACCAGCAAACTAACCACGGATTACACAGATTCCCACGGATTATTGGTTTATCTAATCGATGTAACCGGTGTAATCTGTGGTTCGTTTTCTTACACAGGAAAAACAATCCTTATTGGTCGGGTGCTAAAAGGGCCAAGAGGGCAGAAAGGCCAGCAGTCCCAAGAACAACGTCACGATAAGCAGTACAGCATCCAGCCGGCGAAAATGCAATGCCCGGTAGTGCGTACGTCCTTGTCCCCCGGCGTAGCCACGTGCTTCCATAGCCAACGCCATAGTTTCCGCCCGTTGCAACGCCAACAGAAAAAGAGGCACCGTCAGCGGTAACATCCCTCGGGCCCGGCGCACAAATTGCCACCTCCCTCCCTCCCCAAAATCAGCGCCTCTGGCCAGTTGCGCTTTTACCAGCCGCTCTGCCTCCAAAGCGATCGTTGGCACAAAACGGAAGGTCAGCGACAAAACTAACGACAGTTCATAGCCTGGTAACCCCAGCCGATTTAATGGCGCCAATAGTGCCTCTGTCCCCCGTCCCATCTCTGTAGTAGTGGTGGTCAAAGTCAACAAGCTCGTCAGGAAAATCAGGGCAGCGAAACGAATGAAGATCAGTAAAATGAGTCGCAATACACAATCGCTCAATAGGAACGGCCCCCACCGCCAAATGGCCACACAACGTGGCCCGGCGGCCATGGGCGGTGTGAAAACAAGCTCTAAGAGCGCCAGCATCAGCAAGAAAGGTAAAGCCGGTTTCAAACCGGAAAGCGCAAAGCCCAGTGACACATTTGCTATGCGCAGCAATAGCAGTGATAGCAGCAACAGATATAGGCCGGCAGTGACAGTGGGTGCCAACGCTGTTGCGCCGGCCAAGAAAGCAAAGCCCACCAATTTTACTCGCGGATCCAGGCGGTGTAGGGGAGAATCACCGGGCAAGTAAATGCCAATGGTCACCTGGCGTAGGAACTCAAACTGTCCCATCGGCCCCGTCCCCTTTCCCGGCCAATGCTATTACCGCCGCGACCAGTTCATCAGCCGTCAAAACACCCTGGGGCACGGGCACCCCTTTGGCTAACAGGGCTGCCGCCACTTGGCTGCTGGCCGGAACAGCTAAACCCCAACTATGTAACTGTTCCGGCTGGGCAAACGCCTCTCGCGTGCCTGCTTGTAACACAACCTGGCCATCCTGCAACACTACCACCCGGCCGGCTAACCGGGCAATGTCCTCCATGGTGTGGGAAGCGTAAACAAAAGTCAGTCCCTGCTCATCCTGCCAGCGTTGCAATCGCGCCAGCAGATTGGTGCGACCGATTGGATCCAGGCCGGCGGTGGCTTCATCCAGCAAAAGGGCCCGGGGGCGCAAAGCCAGCAAGCCAGCCAGCGCCACTCGTCGCCGTTCCCCGCCGCTGAGGGTATACGTCAGCCGGTCTTTGTAGCGCTGAAACGATAGCCCCACGCCTTCCATTGCCTGCTGTACTCGCGCCCGCAGTTCTGACCGCTGCAGGCCCAATAGCCGCAAGCCAAAAGCAACGTCATCCCCGACAAAGCGGGTGAAAAGTTGGTCCTCCGGTTGCTGGAAAAGAAGCGCGACCCGCCGCCTCAATCTTCGCAGGTCGGTGACCTCCGCCTGGACAGGTGCACCCTCTACCCGCACCTGGCCTTGCTGCGGCAGCAACAAGCCGTTCAGGTGCTGCAACAAAGTACTCTTGCCGGAACCGGTTCCCCCCATCAACCCCACCGCCTCACTGAGGCCGGCAGTGAAGTCTACGCCGCGCAGCGCCAGCGTCTCTAACGGCGTGCCCGCCATGTAGGTGTGCCAAAGATTCTTGGCCTCCAGGAATGTTGGCACCTCCGGCAAATTGTAGCCCTCTCGGTGTGGCGAAATAGCCCGCTCTGGGGGGATCACCTTGGAGACAGATGTAGCCACTTCTCTTGCTGTCAGCAAAGTGGGAGGAACTCCGGGGAAGCGGGCATGTAGCTTTTGGGCAATCTGCGCTATCGGCGGCAAATCTACGCCCCATTGCCGCAGCCGGCTCTCTTGGGAGAAGATTTCTTGCGGCGGACCGTCCAAGACTATCTCTCCTTGCCAAAGCAGTAATATCCGCTCCGCCAGCGCTGCCTCTGCCATGAAGTGGGTGATGTTAATGATGGTCATGCCGCGGGCGCGCAGGTCGCTGATAATGGAAAGTACCTCACGCCGACCTACAGGATCCAGCATTGCTGTAGCCTCGTCCAACACCAGGCAACGGGGCTCGGCAGCCAGGGCCCCGGCAATAGCCACTCGCTGTGCCTGGCCGGCAGAAAGCAGGTAGGGGGGACGCTGGCGTAGTTCCCACATGCCTACCTGTTGCAGTGCCTGTTGTACTCTGTGGCCGATTTCTGCAAACGGTAGCCCTAAACTCTCCGGACCAAAGGCAACATCTTCTTCCACGGTGGCACCGATAAGCTGATCCTGCGGGGATTGAAAAACCATGCCGACAAGGCTGCGGACCGCCGGCAGATTTGCCTGCCACGCCACATCCATGCCGTCCACCAGGACCGCGCCGGCCGTCGGCTGCAAGATGCCATTAAAGTGACGAGCCAGAGTGGACTTCCCGGAGCCGTTAGCGCCGATAATGGCTATATATTCCCCTTGCTCCACGGTTAAATCTACACCGCGCAAGGCATGAATTACCTCACCACCAGGGAGTCGGTAATCATGTTCCAAACCGCGAATTTCCAATAAAGGCTTGCTCAAGCCCCCTCCTTGGACGTGGCCTGACAAGCAAAACGCCTTCCGGCCAAAAGGCACGGAAGGCGTTCTAACGCGTTGTCCTGTCTTGCGGCCGTCTCGGTTGCCGAGCAATCCAAGCGTCCTGAATTGTCGTTCAATAGTTGTCCACAACTCCCCGGCTCACCGCTACCTTTGGCAGTCGGCTGCCGGGAAAAGAAATCCGGTAATTATTGAGATAGTAGCTGTTGGGCTCTAAAGCAGCCACAGATCTTACGGATTCTCATCAACCAAGAAAGTATAGCATGGTCGGGATTGAAAGGTCAAAATTGGGTCATGATGCATTTTGTGGCTTCTTTATTGTTCTGGAGTCTGGCGGAAATGACGTTTTAGGCTTAACTTGACTATCTTTACCACAGATTGCACGGATTAACACAGATTCTTTCTTGCTTTCCGACCCAAATCCGTGAAAAACCGTGTTTTTCTGTGGCTAAAATAGAAACGCCAGAGTCTAGATTCATATTTGTAAATGTGGCAAGGAAGTGGAATGAACCATTCCTATTAACCGTATTTGCCCACGAAGGCCTTCATGAAATCCGCCAGGGCGTGAGCGCCTTCTACCGGCATGGAATTGTAGAGGGACGCCCGGCAGCCGCCGACGCTGCGATGTCCTTTGAGGCCGAGCATGTTTGCTGCTTCTGTCTCAGCCACAAAGCGCTTCTCCAGATCCTCACTGGGCAGCCGGAAGACCACATTCATTTTGGAGCGATCTTTCCTCGCCACGGGGGAGTGATAAAAATCGGGGTAAGTATCAATGACATCATAGATGGCATTGGCCCGTTCATCCGCCCGCCGCTCCATCTCCTCGATACCGCCAACGCTTTTGACCCATTCCAGTACCAGCTTCAACGCGTACACGACAAAAACAGGCGGCGTATTGTACATAGAATCTTTTTGGGCGTGGATTTTGTAACTGAGATACACCGGTAAATTGTCCTGCGACTTCTCCAGCAAGTCATCGCGGATGATGACCACCGTCGCCCCGGCCGGGGCTAAGTTCTTCTGGGAACCGGCGTAAATCAGCCCAAATTTCTCCACCGGAATGCGCCGGCTCAAGATGTCGCTGGACATATCGGCCACGATGGGCACAGCGCCTGTATCCGGCCATTGCTGCCACTGGATCCCGCCAATGGTCTCGTTGGAAGTCAGGTGCAGGTAAGCAGAACCAGGGCTCACTTTCAGAGAGACAGGGTCTGGTAAGCTGGTGTAATGGTCCTCTGCGCCGTCGAAGAGGACCTGCACCGAGCCTAACTTCGCTGTGTCATCATACGCTTTTTGAGCCCAGCGCCCACTCACGGTGAAATCGCAATGCTCTCCCTTGCCCAAGAGGTTCAACGGCACCATGGCGAATTGTAACGTGGCGCCACCTTGTAGGAAGAGGACCTTGTAATTATCCGGCACGCCTAACAGTTCGTGAACTAATGCCATCGCCTGGTGGTGAATCCCATCGTATACTTTGCTCCGGTGGCTTGTCTCCACTAAAGAAAGGCCCATTCCCTTGTAATCCACGAATTCGTCGCGAATTTGTTCCAAAACGGGCAATGGCAGTGTTGCCGGCCCGGCGTAGAAATTGAACTTTCGCGTCATGATTAATCTCCTCCCATATACGTCTTAATAATATCGGCAATCTCCTCGCCGATTCGTAACTGGTTCTCTTTCGTGCTGGCACCGAGATGTGGTGTCATTAGAACGTTGGGCGCGCTCAAGATCGGGTAGTCGGGCGGGGGCGGATCGCTGGGCCAAACATCGGTAGCATAAGCTCGTAACCGGCCGCTTTCCAGTGCCGCTTTCACGTCCTCGGCTTTGATGCAGTCGCCACGTCCGGTGTTGATCAAGATGGCACCCGGCTTCATTTGAGCAATGACTTCCGCGTCAATGATGGCGCGGGTTTCCTCTGTCAAAGGCAAATGCAGTGAAACATACTCAGCATCCCGTACTGCCTCCGCCAGTGTCGATTTCACCTCTGCATAGCGGCTGGGCTTCCCTGACTTCCGGTAAGCCACGATTTTCATGCCAAAAGCTTGGGCGCGCTTCGCAACCTCTGTCGCGATGTTCCCCATGCCTACCAGGCAAAGGGTTTTACCGTAGAGCTCCGTCCGTTTCAATGACTTCTTTAGCCACTTGCCTTCTTCCAGCCCTTTATGAGCAGGGATGAGCTGATTCGGCAGGGCCAACATCAAGGCCATAGTCAACTCGGCCACAGCAATGCCCGAGGCTTTGGGCGTGTTGTGCACCATGATCCCTTTGCTTTTCGCGTACGCAACGTCGATATTGTCGATGCCAACACCACCGCGGATGATTAGTTTTAAACTGGGTGCGCTGTCAATATACTTTGGTGTACACTTGGTTTTGCTGCGCACGATGACGACGTCTGCTTCCGGTAGACGCTCCTTGTCCATTGTTACCTCGCCAAACTGGGCCAGGTTTTCCGGTAATGAGGGATCCAGTGGATCCGAAATTAGAATGAGCATGCGCCTTTGCACCTCCTATAAAGTCTTCAGTCTGAACAGAGTGTTCTAAGCCTTTCGGGTGTGGTTCATTTTGTGATCTTTTCTGCTTCATAAATTGCGTGATAGGCAACAGGAACCACGCCCAGAGTCTTTGTCCTGAACTATGCGCCATTGCTACTCCAAACTATGCACCACAACACCAGAATAAAGCTTCGGCTCAAACCAGGTAGACTTGGGCGGCATGGTGGCGTCATTATCGGCGATGGTCATCAACTGCTCAACGGTGGTCGGATAGAGGGCAAACGCCACCCGCATATCCGTCTGGCATCGCCGTTCCAGCTCTTTGGTACCCCGGATGCCGCCGATGAAGTCAAGGCGCGGGTCGGTTCGTGGCGATTCAATGTCTAAGACCGGCCGCAACAGGTTCTCCTGCAAAATGGAAACGTCCAGGCTCAAAACAGGATCATCTGCGGGGAAGGTGCCTTCTTTGGCCGTCAAGCGATACCACTGACCGTCTAAGTACATGCCGAACTGATGCGGTACCGGGGGTGCTGGTATGTCGGTAAGTGCCACATCGAACTTCTCCGCCATCCGGCGCAAAAAAGCGTTCTTGTCGAGGCCATTCAAGTCCCGGACAGCTCGGTAGTAGCCGAGAATTTGCAACTGGTCGTGGGGGAAAAGCACGCCCAGAAAGTAATTGTACGGTTCTTGGCCAGTGTGGTTCGGGTTACGCTCTTTGCGCAAGGCGGCGACCCTTGCCGCGGCCGCGCTGCGGTGATGACCATCGGCGATGTAAAGGGCCGGCACTGCCTGGAAAAGCGATTTCAGTGAGATCAACTGTTGCTGGTCGTCGATTACCCAGAGGCGGTGTTGGATGCCATCTGGTGCTGTAAAATCGTAAACGGGGGCGGAAGCGGCACAAATTCCGTCGATCAGCCGGTCAATCTCCGGCCGCGCCCGATAGGTCATCATCACCGGCCCGGTGTGAGCGTTGAGCGTGTCGATGTGCCTGGTGCGATCGTCTTCTTTGTCTTTGCGGGTCAGCTCGTGCTTCTTGATGATCCCTTGTTCGTACTCGGCTACGCTGGCCCCGGCCACCAGGCCTCGTTGGCGATGCGAACCCATAATCTGTTGGTAAATGTAGAGGTTGGGTGTGCTATCCCGGATCAAAATGCCACTTTTCAAGAAAGCTTGCAAGTTTTCCGCGCCTTTGCGATACACTTCATCGCTGTGAGGGTCAACATTTTCCTCGAAATCGATTTCAGCGCGGATGACATGCAGAAATGATGCATCGTTACCCCGAGCCATTGCTTTAGCCTCGTCGGCGTTCATCACATCGTAAGGCGGACTGGCAACTTTCGTCACCATATCTGCCCGCGGCCTAATGCCTGCAAATGCTCTTATTTCCGCCATATCACCTCCTGTTTTATTTCTGTTGTCGGCGACTGGAAGTCGCGTCAACGCCTACAAAGTCACCCTCCGGCGGCTGGATTCCAACCTGCGCAAGCAGGTTTCGTAATCGTTGCCGCGATTTCAATCGGGTCTGTCTTAGATCAGTTGGGGGCCACTTCAGCCAGCAACCCAGATCGGCGAAGCAAGCGATTTATTGTGCCGACAGCGTTAAATCCAACGCGAAGCTGCGAAGATGCAAAGCCGCAAAGGCTTTTTGATTTTTCTTGGCGTCTTTGCTCCCTTCGCGTCCTCGCGTTTCAAGATT
>WFQT01000077.1 GCA_015486895.1 Anaerolineae bacterium | reverse complement strand
TTGCCGAAAAGATCCCTGTTGATTCCTTTAGCCTTCACGCTATAGGCAATGGAAATAGTAGGCACTTCTGAAGAAAGAGCCGCAATTGTAGAATGAGTCCGGGCACCGATGAAGAAACGGCATTGTGAGATCACATGTTTGGTCTGGGCTGCATTGAGATTGTCATTCATAACGCGCAAATGGTTGCCCAAATCACTCAAGCGAGGCAAGAGCTGAGCCATGAACGCGGCGTCGTTGTTCTTCGCTGCTCCATCGTGAGGGATGACGTGCGGAACCAATAATACGCCCAACCTCCGCTCAACAACGGCGTAGCGAATAAAGCCTGCTACCTCGTCCAACAATCTACCCTCCGGCTCCTTGGTTGGCCGGTAACGGAGGAGCAAGGGACTCACATTCAGTCCCAATACACCTTCTCCTGGATCCTCTGGCCAAAAGGTGGCAGTGTCCACAGGTTCGGTTGTCAAGGCAAAAGCAGGATCCGCCACATGGATTACCTTATTCCCTAGCCCTAATTTGGTTAGATACTCCACAGTTACCGGCTCACGGGCGGCAATGAAAGCCATGCGCTCCAGATGGCGGCAGATGACCGGTAGGAAGTGTGGTTCTCCTTCAAAGGGACCGACCGAGGCTCCCCAAAGCACCACTGGCTTTCCTAGGTCCATGGCACAACCATCGAGCCCCATTAACAGGGAAGGAAGAAGATAGTCGAGAGAGTAGTTGTCCCCCCCAATCGAAAGGACGCAGTCCACGCTGGCAAGGGTTTTGCGAAGCCATTGTGGCAAAGGGAATGGCCAGCCAGCTTTCTTTAATACCGGGATTGGAAATTGTTGGAGATGCACCCAATATCGGTTTATAGAAGGCAGATATGCTGGAACGAACCTTACGCCAAGGGAATCTGCCTCGGGCCATTGGGCATGGTCCTCGGGAATGTTTGAGCTGGGCACTAGCACTTCGATATCGCCGAATTGCTCTCGTAAGAGCGCTACAGTAGAGCGCACGATTGCCTCGCAACCTCGATTACTGAAGGTGTGATGTCCAGTCAAGTAGAACCGCTTCATCTTTCCCCCTTTCTGGAGTTTCCCAAAACGTGGCGTTGCCAACTTCTTGGACAGCATCGGCGCAATGGCCTCGGAAGCATCCGAAGAAGCACCCAGGGATTTGTGACTACCCTGCGAAGGCGTCCCCACCAGAGTCCCACCCTCAAAGGCCAATCTACTCTCCACATCCGCAGATGGAAGCGCCACAAAGGAGCTTTTCTAAGCTTGGGCCAAAGTCTCTTGCTAGTACATTGTACAGCGTATCGAGCTTCGATATCACGTCGATGCTTGCGCCAAGCTTCCTCTGATGGGGTAACACGCTTCGGGGGAACCCATTCTCCTCGCCGCTGAGCACGATGTAATCGCCCGCCGATCTCCACTTTCTTTCGGTAGACCAGCCCCCTTTGGCTGGCCACCACCTTATCAACTGGGATGGGTTCCAGGTGGCAAGTTTTTTCGATCCCTCTTTCCACCAAGAGGTCTCGAAGGATGGGATGACGGACAATTGTCAATGAATGGCCTCGCGGATCTGATTCATACTCGGGAAGCCATGCATCCATGAATACGACATCGGCCGTCTCAGCGAAGACGTCGTCGCAGTAGTTGCAGGCATTGTGCTGGAAATACCCCTCGATCCAAGCACGGGAAGGTCTCCCAGCAAAAGGGACTAGTTGTCCCTCAGCGCCTCCGCGCAGGTGTGCCCGAAAGCTGTAGTTGCCCGCGCGCTTATTATTCTTCAAACGGTAGTCAACTGTCTCTAACAAATCGGGCATTACACCAGAAAGGCGAGCAAGGTATTCGGTATAGTAGCGATTCGGCATGTGCCCACAGACCAGCCCTAAGAGAAAAACCAGGCGCTTGCGAAGTCGAGGCAGGTACATCATAGCTAATCGTAAGGCCTTGAGCGTGCATGGGAGTCCCACGACAGCGTATCTCTTGTCTTCTCCAGGAGCTTCGATCTGCCGAACTACGTCAGCTATATCAACAGGATAATAGCGAGAGCTGGCCGATGCACGCACATCCTCAACGTTGTCAAGGATTTGGTAAGTAAACAACTGATTATGTGTGTCTCCACCTCCAACACACACTACCGCATCAACCTCTCCTTTGTTCAACAGCGTTTCCAACATCCATGTGCACATCCCACCTGAAGAGCCTCGTGATCGATGATCTGCTATTATGGAGTAGCCGACATAGGTTGAAAGATAGTATCCAACAGCTTCATCATGCTGGATGCCCGACATGGCTTCAAAGCGGTCCTTTGCTAGGGTGTTCTCATCATGAGATTGAGTATTGAAAGGACATACTCTTAAACATAAATCACATTTGGGTGGGCATTCGCCTACTTTGATAGCAACGCGGTCACCATTTTCTTCCCAAGCCATCTCTAGAGCTTCCGATGGACAAACCCCAGCACACACCCCGCAGCCAGAACAGATACCCTTCTTTACAATTTCGGATATCACTTCTTGGTGCATTGAACAGGCCATCTCGCCCCCCTGATTATGTGTGAAATTGTCCTCGCACATATCTTACTGCGAAGATCAAGGCTGTTGCAACACTGCCTATGATAAGCACTATCGAAACCAGAATTGAGATTGCCTTGGTTGTCGTGTAAGCAACTACTCCCATCCAAACTAGGACACTAAACCAGATTGGGAAAGGCCCAACAACTCTTAAGGTCGCTCGTCCAAAGACATGTCGCATAACTCCAAATACATATACCACTAAAACCAGGAACTCCGTGGCCACAGTGGCACCTGCAGCCCCGAAGATACCCCATACAGGAATTAGGATCAAATTCAAGGCCACATTGAATACAGCTGCGATGCCTTGATAGTAGAC
>WFQT01000076.1 GCA_015486895.1 Anaerolineae bacterium | reverse complement strand
ATGTAGATCCAGCCGCTATCCTTGCTACCACTTTCACCCGCAAGGCGGCTGCCGAGCTGCGTTCCCGTATCTTGGGCTGGGGCGACAAGCTACGTCGAGAGTTGATACGCACTCAGTCTGCGCTCAAGCCCCAACTGGAACGACTCGACCTCAACCGCACTGTCACCGGCACTCTCGACAGCATTGCCGAAGAAGTGTTGCGCGACTACCGCGCTTCCGGCACACAGCCGGCCATTGTCATTGACGAGTTCGTGGCCGATGCGCTGATGATACAGCGCGGCTTTTTAGACGCTGTACGTCACCGCGATACCGACCTGCGCGACTACATTATGCAACTCAACGGCACGGCCTGGAATATGCACATTGGCACACTGCGCGAGGTCGCCCGCGAGGTGCGCGATCGTTTTCTGCACGACCAAGTTGATATATCTGCTTTCGAAGCCAATGCCAGCCATCCTGGCATCCCTGTGTTGTGCGCCGCCATCCGCGATTACGCTGATGCCCTCGAGGACGATTTGGTCCTTGACTTTGCCGCGCTGGAAGCTCGCTTCTTGGAACGGCTGCAAGACGGCACGCTGTCCGACTTTCTTAACAATCTGCGTGTGGTTCTGGTGGATGAGTACCAGGACACCAATCTTTTGCAGGGGCAGATCTACTTTACTCTTACTCAGAATGTGCTTCAGCGTGGTGGAGCTATCACTGTCGTCGGTGACGATGACCAGTCGCTCTATCGCTTCCGTGGGGCAACGGTAGAACTGTTTCAGGGCTTGCCTATCCGTCTCCGAAAGCAATGTAGGCTTATGCCCCGCACTATCTACCTCAACCGCAACTATCGCTCCACACCAACCATAGTCCGCTTTTACTCGGACTTTGTGGACCTCGACCCAGCCTATGCGCCGGCCCGGGTTGCTGGCAAGCCACCGCTTGTAGCGGCACGCACGCCGCCAGTTGACTGTCCAATCTTGGGCCTCTTCCGGCCTGATTTGGCTACGCTAGCACGGGACTTGGCCCGATTTATCCACGAGGTATTCCAGGAGGCAGGCGTGACTGTTCAGCACAAAGGACGGACTTTCCATATCGCTGCCGATCCCCATAAGGGTGCTCTGGGCGACTGCGCTTTGCTTTGCAGCTCGCCCCGCGAGTACTCGTCTGGTGGAAAAGAGCGACTTCCTCTTCTGCTGCGCCAGGAGTTAGAGCAACTAGACCTGCCTATTCGGGTCTTTAACCCGCGTGGCGAAGAATTCAGTCAAATTCGCGAAGTGGGCATCCTGTGCGGTCTGATGCTAGAGTGCATTGACCCCGATGCAAGAACCCAGGAAAGTATCCACAACTTGCCAGCCGACGCTCGTGGTGTGATGAACGACTGGCGGCGAGTCGCTCAGAACTATATCGCTACGAATCCACAGCCGAACACCCGCCGCCGGTCGCTCCGCGACTTTGTCCATGCCTGGCAAACGCGCAGGCCCCAGGGCATCGGTCCATGGCCGCACGAGGTAGACCTGGTGGGCCTGGCTTATAACTTGGTTACCTGGATCCCTGAGATGCAGACTGACCCAGAGGGCCTGGTGTATCTGGAAGCCATTTCTCGCACTATCAACCAGTCTGTCCGCTTCAGTGCCTATGGCGCAACAATTCGTAGCGATCCGCCACACGATGAGAGATCCGTGGGTGCAGCATTATGGGATATTTTTGTGCCGCTAGCGACCGGTGCCATTGACTTAGCCGAGGAGCTGATCGAAGAGTTTCCCCGGGACCGGTTGAACATCCTCTCTATTCATCAAGCCAAGGGACTTGAGTTTCCGTTGACTATCGTGGACATTGGTTCAGACTTTAAGACGAATCACTACGCTCACGCTTTCAAGCGCTTCCCCAGGGGCGGTTCACGGTCGCATCGGCTGGAGGATGAACTGCGCCCCTATTCGCCGCTCGGTGCGCCGGCTCGCCTTCAGCGTGACCGGGCGTTCGATGACTTGATTCGCCAATACTTTGTGGCTTTCAGCCGGGCTCAGGACGTCCTCTTGCTTGTAGGATTAGGAGACCCCCGGAATGGCCCCAAGCCCGTCAAGAATGTGGCTACTGGTTGGACCCGTGATGGGAGCTGGCCCTGGCGGGGTCTACCTGACGTAGTAAAGCTGTGAGGAGAGAGAAGATGCCTCTATCGGTACGTCCTACTCCCTACATTATCCCGTCCTATAGTTTGACTGGCGATCTGTTGGCCTATCTCAGATGCGGCCTGCAGTATCGCTATCATCATCGTGGTGCGCTACCGCCTTCTAAGCCAGTCCAGCGTTGGTTTGGAGAGTTCATCCATGGAGTAATGGAGGAGGCATATCGGCAATGGGAGACCTCATCAAGTCCTTTCCCCTGGGATGACGGAGTGGTACTACCCATCGAAGATCTAATTATCCGGCGATTAGGTGCACAGGGGATCTGGCCACGCAACCCGGCGATTTGTGATCTGCGTGCTCGACGTGGGGATGGGCCGGTGAATGATCTAGCCCACCGGCGTGCACTGGCTGCCATCAACGTGTGGGGACCACACCTTTTCCCCTTGATCGCTCAGGCCGAGGTTCGGCTCAAGGGCATTCGGGAGATGCCGAGTACGGTCTCCGGCACTCGTGCTGACTATTACGAGGTGCAAGGAGTGGTAGACGTACTCACCTCGGTAGAATTGTCGGCGGCAGGGGCTGATAATCGCCTGCTGACTATGCTCCAAGCCGACTCTGTTGTAGCTCGCAGGCTGGGGCATGTCATTGCCCAATCAGGTAGTATAACCGCTCCGATATGCGAGGTCATTGTAGACTACAAGGGAATGCGCCGACCAAGCACAGGCGATCCAGTATGGCAACATCTGAGTTGGCAGATTCTCACTTATGCCTGGTTACGCGAACAGCAGCCAGGATCGGCCCCGGTGATCGGTGGTGTGTTGCTTTTCTTAAACGAATTGGAACCCGGCCGAGACGATATGGAGCAGTTGTGGAGCGAGGTGTTTGGCCCGAATGCTCCACAAACGGACGTGGTGCCGCTCGGGGCAGATCTGGCAGCCCTGCGCGCCTGGAACCCGCGTCAGCGTAGGATCCCACTCCCTAAACTATCGCTGGATTATCGCATCCGCCGCTCGATTCGCGTGATCCCGGTGACAGACATGGATAAGCAGCGCAGCCTTGCCGAATTCGATCGAACTGTGAGTGAGATAGAAGAGTCAGTCGTACAGGAGAGAAGTGGACAACCACTTACTGCCTGCTGGAAGGCTAATCCTGTAGACCAGACCTGCGCCGTGTGCGACTTTCGGACGTATTGCCCGGCATCGCCGAGGAAAGGAGCACCGCTGGCACCGTGAGGAGGGCACGAGTGAAACACTGATGTGGAAAGAGGTTGTTGACTCAGCGGCGGGGATGTTCGACAGTTCCAAGTCCGCAGCAACTCAAGAGAAGAATCACTAGCAGCTTATAGCCTGGCGTGACTCTGCGGGCACTACGCCCGAAGGCGGGAGAGATGATGTGTTTTTTGAGATGGTACGAGCGGCGCTTAGCCTCAATAACGTTGTTCGGACACCGACATTACAGTATACTGTAATAGGCGTGACATTCATCTCGTCCAATACCAATTAGGAGCGATTCGATTGAAGTTCTATTTGCCTAATTTCGACGATTTTGTAGATCCTGAATATGACTTTATCAACGACCGCCCTTCGCCCAACCGACACGATCGCTTTACTCATGATTGGTTCATTCACCGGTTTTTCACCGCCCCCCCTTTCGACGGAGTATTAATTTCGAAGACCGTCGTCAAACCTAAAATGGAAAAATATATCCGCCATGCTGGTGGAGTTCACGCTTTCCTTAAATTAGACAAAAATATCCCTGTCATGGGAGATTGCGGCGCATTTAGCTATCGTTTGGCCTCAGAACCTCCCTACGACGTTGAGGAAATTTTAGAGTATTATGACGTTCTGGGCGTTGACTACGGGGTCTCCGTAGATCATATTATATTCCCTCAAATGGGTGAGACGGAAAAGCGGCGTCGCTTCCACTTGACTTTGGAGAATGCACGCAAGTTCCTGAAAACATGGAGTGCTGGAAAGTATAGACTAAAGCCAGTGGGTATCGCTCAGGGCTGGGATGCTGCTTCGCGGCGAGAGGCTATCGAGCGTTTACTGGAAATGGGTTACCGCCACTTGGCTTTGGGGGGAATGGCCCGGAGCTCCAACGAGGAAGTGCTAGAGACCTTAGAGGCCATCTATCCAGTTCTGCCCGATGGGGTGACTCTACACGTTTTTGGCGTGGCTCGCATAGAGCTGGTCGCCGACTTCATCCGGCTAGGAGTTACCAGTGTAGATAGCGCTGCACCACTACGACGAGCTTTTCTTGGCAGCAACGGTGATAATTATTGGACGCGAGATGGGAAGAGATATGCTGCTATCCGAATCCCTGAGGCCAGACGGAAAGGGCGCAAAAAGCGCGGTATAGACTCGACCGAGGAGGTCATGCAGAAGAATGGCATCTCTAT
>WFQT01000075.1 GCA_015486895.1 Anaerolineae bacterium | reverse complement strand
TCTCGCATGGCACCAGCTCTCCCTGTATCAGCAACCGGGTTCGGCGCTTTTGAATCTCTGCCGCCGGGACCTTCGGCTTCAAAGTGAGCGCCTTGTCACTGCATGCTTGCACACAGATGCCGCAATTGATGCAGTCCGCGGCAATGAAGCCTAACGCGAAAAGCAGGTGGCCAGTGGGCTGGCCGTTTTCATCTTCCTCTTGCCCGGTGGCAAAACGCAAGGCACCGGTGGGGCAAAAACGCGCGCAATTACCACATGCCGTGCAGTTTTCGTTGACTTCCACGTCAGCGAAAGGTAGTTCTGCCTGGACAATGAACTCCACCTGTGGGGGGCCCATTTTGCCTAGGGCGCTTTGCAGCCACAGCCGTTCCGGCGGTATCCGCTGTGCCATTCGTACTTCCACTGAGTTTTCTTCTTCGCTTTGCAGTTGGCTGATTTCATCAGCAATAACCGTGGCAGTAGTACGGGCGAACACGCTGCCCAAAGAGGAAAAAAAGTCCCTCCGACTAACCTCTTCTGCCTCAACAAGTGAGATGAGGGGTTTTTCTTCTGGTTCGGCAGTCAAGATCGACCGTTTAGCTTCGCTGTGAAGACGGATGCGAGCTGCGGCACCAAACGCCTCTAACAACGCGTTGGCTTGCTCAACTAAACTCTTAATGCGGGGGTGCAAACCGCTAACATACTCTATTTGGCCGTCTTCCCGTTGCTGTGCCTGACCAATGCCCAAGGCGCACTGTTGGCAAAAACTATCGTCCAACCAGATATCTGCCTCTCGGCGCCTAGTCAGGTCAACCAACTGTGCCAAAGAAAGAGAAGCTAAGCAACTTTCCAGAGGAAGAACAGCATCAACCGGGGCATTGCTATAGCCGGGCTGTGGATGGCGCCTACAGACCAGCTCCACCGTCCGCGTCCGGGTCGGCGCCATTCGTCTCGCCAAGGCAATGATGCCCTGTTCCCGTTGGGGATGTTGGAAGGCCCCCACTGGACAGGCATGCAGACAATAACCGCAGTTAGCACAGAGCTCCGGGTCCACCGAAACCAAATGATCCTGGTCTTCCCAATTAAAGGAGATTGCCCAAGTCGGGCACTGGCTAACGCAAATATTGCACTGGATTGGTTTGAATCGATTGTTGAGGCAACGGTTGGCATCCACGCTGATACTACCGAGACCGTAAGGTGCCAGTATATTACCAAGTTTGCTCAAATCGAACATGTTTTTACTTTCCCATTGGTGCAATACCTGTTGGATTATTACGATCACTTACCAGCACTGGAGCACCGCACTGGCCACAGAAGCGGTCGCCCGGTTGCAATGGTGCCCCACACTGGGGACAGAAGCGGGGCGTGCTTGCTGCTTGTTGAAAGCGAGCACGCCGGGCCCGAATAGCAGCTTCTATTTCCTGGTCAATGGCCAATGGCAAGCCTGCACGCTGGTAGTAATCGATTTGACGCAGGACAGTTACCGCTTCTATCTTGAGCTGCGAGGAAATACGGGAATAATCTTCAGAGCTGACTTTGCCGAGCTGATAATCCGCTTCTAATTCTTTGATAGTGTCATAAAGGACGACCTTGCGGGCATAAAGATCGGTCAGTCTGGAATCTTCCTGTTCTTGAGCACTCCGGCTCGGCGCCCAGAAAGGGGACAGCAAAGTGAACAGCACTGCAGCCAGCAGGAGGAAAGCAAGCAAAATGACAGTCATGGCTTCCCCTTTACGCCTCAGCGCCGCGCAGCCGCTGGGTAATTAGCACTGCAACCGGCTTTTTGCGAGGCAGAGGCCAGATAGCAACAATGGTGCCCAAAATACTGATGAAGCCACCAATCCAGAGCCAGATCATCAGCGGGTTGAAGTAAATAGAGAAGCTTGCCGGATCACCACCGTTCTCCCAGCCGGCCAGGACAGTGTATAAATCCCCAAACGCGGTAACATGTAATGCCACCTCACTGACAGGTTGATTACCCTTAAAATAGACACTCCGCTTGGGTTGCAACATGCCAATGGTATGGCCACCTTTCTGTAACTCGAGCATAGCGTAAATCTCCTCGTGGTTGCCTGCTAACCGGCTGTTCAGCCCCCGGTATGTGAGGGTGTACCCAGCAAGAGAGACGCTTTCTCCGGGCCGCAACGAGACTTGCCGGTCTTGTTGGTAATTATGCTGGCCGACAATGGCAATGGCGATAATGATGACGCCTAGGTGCACGATGTAACCACCGTAACGATGGGAATTGCGCCGGAAGAGTTGCCCGAGAGCTGTGAAACGTGATTCACGATGGACCCGATGCCGGGCTTGCATGCCGCGGCCAAATTCCTGAGCGATAGTGACCAGGTTCAGGACGATGATGAAGAAAGCGATCAACAACGCCGGGCGTTTTTCCCCAAACAATAAAGCTACGATCACCGCCACGGCACCACCACTTAGGGGCCAGAGGAATTGCCGTCTCAAGGCTGCCGGCGGAGTGCGTCGCCAACTGAGCAAAGAACCAGCCGCCATCAAAACCAGCAACAAAAGGAAAGCGGGGCCGTTCACTTTGTCGAAGAAAGGCGTACTAACGGTGAGTTTGTCCCCCAGGATTATTTCCGAGACCAGGGGCCAGATAGTTCCCAGCAGTGTTGCTAAAGCAATGACGAGGAAGAGCAAATTGTTGTAAAGAAAACTGGCCTCTCGTGAGAGTATTCCGTCCAGTTGCTGATCCGATCGCAACAGTGGCCAGCGCCAGAAGAGTAAGCCGAGAAAACTGACGGCTAACAGGACAACGAAAGCGAAGAGAATAGGGCCGATATCCGAGATGGCAAACGCATGCACGGAATCGATGACGCCGCTGCGGGTTAAAAACGTGCCGATAATGATGAGCCAGAAAGTGAGGAAAATAAGGCTTAAGTTCCACACTTTCAGCATATTCCGCCGTTCCTGAATGATGATGGAATGCAGAAAAGCTGTGCCGGTGAGCCAGGGAATAAGTGAGGCATTCTCCACCGGGTCCCACCCCCAATAAC
>WFQT01000074.1 GCA_015486895.1 Anaerolineae bacterium | reverse complement strand
GCAAGCCGATGGCCGGGTCGAACAACGCACGCATGATGTTGAACGTTGCCACACGGCCATGACCCGCAGCGATTTCCCCTGACCCAATCCCAAACAACGCCAACGCCAACCGGCCGGCACAAACGACATCGCCGTACTGGTCGTACACGAACCAGGGCAACGACAATGGAGTCAGCAGCCCCAACAACCGGTCCAACCGCTGCTCCGCCGTAAGCCGGTCGCCAGCCGCGACGGAGAGCGAAGCCACGCCGTTGGCCGCCCAGAAAAAACGCTCGACCTCGGCGGTGGTCAGATGCAGCGCCGTGGCCAAGGCTGTCAATTCCTCCGGCCGCAAATGACGCCGCTCGCCTCTCTCGATCTTGCCGATGGCGTCCGCAGAAAGTGCCACCGGCCCCGCTTTGTCTGTCTCTGCAGACAATCTTTGCCGGCTCCAACCGTGGAACCGGTTGTGAACCAGATCGTGGTGCTCAAGGCGCAACGAACGAAGGATAGCTCCAAATGCTTGCCATTCCATGGGGGAACGCCTTCTTTCCGTAATCAGGTCAATTTCAATCGCTAAAACAACCCATCCCTACTTTCCCGGCATTTTTGCGTCTACCGAACATTGTATGCCGCCCGCCGGACTACACAAATCTGTCAAACCACGATTACATCGGTATATTTACTTAACTTCCATCTTCAAAAACAGCTCATAATCGAAAACAACCTGCACTCTTTCAAAAAAGTTTCTCAAATTAGTAACTTTACCTATTGATTTCCAGTTTTCAATCCGTTATAATGACAATTGTCATGGCCGTGACGACGAATGATTCAGTGAAGCGAGATTCTTTCAGCATTTCAAGGAGGCTTTTCGATGAACAAGAAGCATGTCGTTCGGGTAATTTCCGGCCAGTTTCGTTTTGTCGTCTATCTGTTGTTGATTCTGTCCATGTTAGCCATGCCGGTCGCGCCGGCTTTCGCCCAGGCGTTGCCCACCGGCAACACGCCAAACGGAATATCTTCCCAAAGTGCGACTTTGGATGACTTCGTCACGCATTCTGGCTCAACAACGTTGTCGCTGGTGGAACAAGCAAAAGTAAATAGTGGCGGCACCAATAGTGGCTCTGTACGGCTACCGGAAGCTCCAAGCCAAAATGTTCAGCTTAAAGTAAAACTATTGCTCACCATGGAGCAAAAAGCGAAACAGAAAGGGCGCTATACGAGGAAAAGTCAATCCCGTTTCCCTGAATGTTGGTGGTTTTGTGCGCAAACAGTGCATCACCCTGGCTACATGGACTGGTCATGTTTTGGTAAGGCCTCCATTCCCTGCTCGTATATGAAAGATTGGAGGGCGAAATCCCTTTGCTACATTGCCGCAGGCGGCTTTTGTTACCATGATCCATGGGATGAATGCATTCGTTGGAAGAGGCTATGTGGGAGCGGGATACAAGGGGCGAAAAAGCAATGAGGTAGCATGTTTAGTCTACTTACCTCATTGTCTTGTCGCTCGAGGCGTAAATCTACCAAAGTACATTGCGCCGTAAGAGCCAAAGCGATCGCATGAAGCGAAGCACAACGATTGCCCAGTTTGCCTTTATTGATTGTTTGCAGCCGCGCTGTAAGGCGGCTATGCGGGCGTAGCGGCGGTAAATTGTGGCATTCATTTGGCAAAATGAGTGCGATCCTTGCCAACACGACGTTTTGGGGAATCTCTCTTTGAAGTGAGAAAATACCCCAAGGATTATTTTGGGAATCAGGTGGCGCCGAGATGAATGCTGCACGGAAAGAAACCATAATGGGAGAGACATTATGAGCTGGTGGGACAAGTTGTTTATTGCATACTTGATACTATGGGGGTTTGTGGCCACACCTATCGAGAAAGTTTTGAAACGTCTATTGAAACCTCCTTGGATCTTGGGGTGCGGTGTGAGCCTCCTTCTCTTAAGCCTATTCGGCTTTTTACGGCTGGGTGACTGGTTTGCTATAAGTGGATCCACTGGCCTTACTCCACGGTTTTTTCTTTATCCTGCTTTGATTCTTGCAATTTCTTGTTGCTTCGACAGTATTGCCTATTATGCTTTCCACAGAAAAGATAAACAAGATGCTGAAAGACAATAGGGATAGATAGTAGTGTAAAATTATTTCTGTAAAATTGGCAGAAGGCAGGCCAATGGGTATCCTGTAAATCATCACAAAACAGAGGAGGAAACCCAATGACCTGCTCAGACCATTGTACCTTATCAGGTGAATCTGTGGGACAAATTATTGCTCAGGGAATGGATTACATACCTGAGATGACTCGTACGTTGATCAACCTGGCAATGCGCATCGGGCGTCAAACGTATCTGGGTGCAAGTCCGTATGAACGGACACCGGAGCGTCGCGATTACGCCAACGGATATAGGCAAGGCGAAGACAGTGAAGACGCGAATGGATACCAGTGACACCATGTTGACCATGGTTATCCCCGGTGCGAATGACAAAGATTTCGTGGTATACTACGAAATGGCAGAGCCTGTAGGGCATTTCCGCACCATGGCTGAAATCTACCGGATCAACGAAAAAACGGTGGACCTGGTAGCAGCCAGCGTCAACGGCAAGCCGCCGCGATTCGGCGGGCGCGCAAGCGGACGCGCCTTGCAAGGAAACGGTAGTGACAAAATCAGCCCTCAACCGAATATTTCGTGCGGAGGATGTGTCGATCTCTTGAATGGGCCATGGGAATACGAGTCTGCATACTGTATGAGTTTCGACACGGGCTGTTTGGCGAATTGTGCTAGCCAATGTGCAATTGCTGCCGGTGCTTGCGCTGGTTGCTATGAAACCCACGATTGGAAGATATGTTCTTCGTGTGTAGGTGCAGCTTATCAATGTGCACATTGCGGGGCTTACCCTAATCTTTGTTGTAACCATTGGGCGTCGGGGTGTACAGCCTGCGCAGCACCGTGAGTTTTGAACATACGGGGTGGAAAGTACGCACTCGCCGTGACTCTTCACTCCACATTATATCTTTTCAGTAGCCCTTACAGATGATAGGAGGCACATCACACATGGGCAAGTGGAGATATTGGGCAGTATTGCTGATAGCTGGGACCTTCTTTTTTGCAAACGTTTATTTATTATTGTCGCATAGCCCGTACTCGCCCAACCTGTATGAATGCGTAATCAATATGGCTCTTTTGATACTTGCGAGTGTAGATATCTACATGCCTAGAAAGGTCGACGACCTTTTACATTCTACACCGCTGGTAGCAAAGTTAGTAGGGTCATCGCTTTTTGCCATTTTGGCGTATATGGAATTGATATCTGGACCAGTGAGCATTTCAAGGTTGGTAGTCGCTGCTATCGGTATAATTATAGCTTTGAGGCTTCTCTTCCCATCTTCTAATGGTAAGTAACCGGGGTAAGTGGTCTGAATCATCGCATTGCTTGATAGTGAAAGGAGTGCTGTACAACAGCATGTTGGTCGCTATTGTACAGCACTCTTCCAACAAAGATAGGAGAACCACAAAACTTCCCGCATTTGGGGATACTAGCGATTATAGGCGGATGTATAGGTCTTTATGGGAGCTTCCGTTTGGCAGAAGCGCACAGGAACCCAGACCCGATGCTCTCTCTGCTAACGAATATTGCTGTCCTGTTTTTAGGCATCAAGCTGCTTTTCGTTCAATGGCGAGCGTGGCGGAGATCGTACCTGGCTGCTCGATACATTGGCTTATTGCTGATTCTTTTGTCTGTCGTTGCGGGTTTAGTAATTTATGGCGCAAATAACATCCGAGACACCGGCCTCACACTGTTCTTTGCTATTATGTTTTTCCTGGCGGATAAGCATGAATTACGACAATATAGCTGACCGTTGAAGAATCATGATTGCCAGGAATAATCTGAAAGGCGTATTCCCGGTGACGGCGCCCAGCGATCTGTTGTTAGAGCGCCAGATCAGCATCGGCGAAGTTGCATTCAACAATAACCGCAACATCTTTGGCCGGGAAGTGGCGCTGCAACGGGTGGCCGGCCCATCTGTGGCCGGGTTCAGCATCCCAGGGCTGAGCTGTGCCGGCTGGACTGGCGTGGGTTGGGTTTGGTATTTGGGACCGCGAGTTTATCTCAACGAGTGTGTGAGAGACCAGATCGCCAATTTGGCAAATGTAGGCGCAGGCACAACTGCTGTGGCTGCGGCCACAAGTGCAGCCGGTATTGTTGACATCCCATACTCTGCGTTGACAGCACTAGCAAGCGCAATAATGTGGACCGGAGGTGCTTGCATTCATGAAGTGGATTCGTGGGGTGGTTACCGAGGCGTTTATTGGCAGCTGACGTATGCTTATTACATTAGCTGGTGGTGGCATTAATAGAAT
>WFQT01000073.1 GCA_015486895.1 Anaerolineae bacterium | reverse complement strand
GTAGAGGGGCCGCTGATCAAACTCTGTTGACTGAACTTCAAAGTCCAGAAAAAGGAGATCGCGATGAGCGAAAAGCAAGAATCTGGCGATGTGATCCGTGCTACCATCTCCGGCGATGTCAGCGGACAGGTGGCGGTGGGAAAAGGAATCACCCAAACCCAGACCGTTGGCGCGACTCAGCCGGAGGTAACAGAAGCCGAACTGGCGGAGCTGCGACAGGCACTGGCCGACCTGAAGACAAAGGTGGCAGCCGAAGCCCCGCCTGAGAAGAAGGATGCTGCCTTAGAGCGGGTGGACGAACTAAAGGATGCCATCACCGCCGAAAAACCTGACCTGACCACGATGGAATACGTGAAAGGCTGGTTCGTGAAAAACCTGCCGGGATTGGCCGGGGCCGTGACTAGTGTCGTCGTCCATCCCATCGTAGGGAGGTTAGTAGAAGCAGCGGGCGATGCCCTGACTACCGAATTCCGTCGCCGTTTCGGCGGGGAAGGCTGAAATCTACGGCCTCGTGGCAGCAATGCTTCGGTGAGGGGGGGATTATCATCGACCCAATGCCGTGCGCGGAGACATTTTCCGAGGTAGGGGGAGATACTCGAAGGAATGAACCATGCCCGAAATGCCTATTCCTGTACAAGCACCTCTCCTGCAATTATACGTGGCAAAGAAATCGTCAATGTCCTGGATTGTCGGTCAAACAACCATGCGCCCTGGTTCAAAGTCTTGCCATCCAGCAGGATTTCCTTAGGCTTATCTGTGCCATACAGAACCCAGGTTATCCGGCGTGAATGCACGCCATTGAAGGTGAGCCTAACGCCTTTTGAGTCTGAAACCACGTCAAGGATACTCCCGTCAAATAGCTTCATGTGGTCATGAGAGCCCACAAACCAGTAAACCGTCAAGTCACTTTGCAAGCTTCCGACGCGGACATCTGGATCCGACGAAGGCTCCAAGGTGTCAAATGCCTCTGTAAACATAGGCAGCAACTTTCCTTGACGCAGGAACACAGGGGGATCCCCAATCGGGGCCGAAACGCGGTAAACCCCTTGGTCGTACACCTGTCCCCTTTTCAGATGACGCCATTTCCCCGGAGGAAAACGCACCTGCCTCGAGTTTACCCCCTGGGATACAACTGGAGCCACTAATAGCGCATCCCCCAACAGATACTCGTCCTCTACTTTGTACCACACCTCGTCATCAGGCCAGAGCAAGGAAGGATGGCGCACAATTGGCTCTCCTGTTTGGGATGCCTTGATGGCCCAGGAATACAAATAGGGGAAGAGTTTCGTGTGCATATCGGCCAGGTCTCTGTAAATATCAACAGTCTCCTGGTCGAACCGCCAAGGTTCCCTGACAGGATGCCTGAAACCACCGTGGGCCCTCATCCAGGGGCTGTAAGCCCCCAACTCGGCCCAACGCAGGAAGAGCTCTTTGTCGGTAGGTGGACACACGATGTCGTGCCACCCTCCAATGTCGGAGCCATGAACAGGGACCCCCGCCATGCTGACGTTTATCATCGCACGTACTGCTGTGGGGAGCCCGTCCGACTGGCTCCAGTCCGTGTTCTGATCGCCGGGCCACTGCAAGGCAATGAAGCGCTGTATCCCCGTAAACCCACTGCGGGGATAAATAACGTAGTCATCCCCTTTCACCGCATGGGCAGCGGCGTCTACTGCCTGGATGTAAAGCAAGGGATAGAGATTTCTCATTTCAAAGCCAGACTTGCCGTTGTAGAAGACGCTGTCTGGAGGGATACTCTCGCCAAAGTCATTCATGTGGGCATCAAAGCCAATCTTATACATTGTCTCTACGTGTTTTTGAAACCACGCTACAGCGTTCGGATTGGTCATGTCTATTACAACTTCTGTGCCGAAAAAAGTGATGAAGTGGTACGGGAGTCCAACTCTGTTTTCCACAAAATACCCTTTTCTCACACCTTCTCTGTAAACTGGGTTATCCGCATTTGCCTGAACGTAAGGGAACATCCAGAACGACATTTTGTAGCCCTCCTGGTGTGCCTGACTGACCAAGTTTTCGATGCGAGGATATCTCGTCCTATCCACAATAAAGCTCCCTGCCCATTTCTCCCAGGCTTCCACATTCAGGGCAGATGTCGGGATATGCAGTTCCCTCATTTTTTCCATGTCTTCCCGGATCAAAGGCTCTGTTGGGCCTCCAGACCGCGATTTCCAGGGAAGGAATACCCATGTAGGCGGCTTGCGTGGCTTCCCGGTAATGTCCGTGTAGGAGCCAATGTCTGAGATTAGATTGTCCCCGGCAAAAATGTATGTCTCTAGATGGTTCCCTCGGGAGCTGACGCGGACTATATCAGGGTATGCCGAGTCCGCCTCGATGCGTGGGTCGTAACTCTCGGCCAGGAACAGCCCATATCCCTTAGAAGAAAGGTAAAATGGCACTGGCCAGTAGGTGCACAGTTCGCCATTGGGGAAAGCCCATCTATCCCCCAGCCACCGTCGGACAAGGGGCGTAAGGAAACCAGGGCCGTATCCATTTTCCTCCACCAGGTTGTAGACATCTTCGCCATGCTGATCAATGTGGTTCACGCGCTCTCCAAATCCCAAGAAATGCTCTCCGGGCGAAGATTCAAAAGAAAGAGAGCTGACTGCCCAGCGATTGGCATCGTCAAAGTGGACAGATATCTTCAGCGTATCCTGGGCGACGAAGGCAAATCTTATGTCAACGGGAAGCTTGCCGGCGTGCCCTCTGACTACCAGGGAATCTCCGTCCTGGGAAATCTCTTCCGCCCTATCCAGTGCCGACGCCCCCAAAGTCCAGCGGCTCTTGATGGTGTTCCCTGTCCAGAGGAGGGGGATCATTCTCACTGTCCTGAGCTCGGTGGACAGCGCAACGCCGTGGTAAGAGAGGTGTCGACCTCGACTGGAATTGGACAATCTCAGAATGACCTTGCCATTCCGATTCAATACAGAAAAATCAAAGGGTGCCTTTTGTACATTGAGTGTCACTTGCCCGGAGCTGAACTCAGCTCCCTGGTTGGTGATGTGGACACGGGAAGGGGCTATAGTTGTGCTCTTAGTAACCAAAGGAGGTATAACGACTGCGTCAGAATGAGGTTGTGGGCCGGGAAGCACGATCACCAACACAACGACGAAAGCCAAAACGCTTGCCAGTACCATGGGTGCCTGCCAAGAAACTGTGGGACGGACAGAATTCTCTCTCAGTCCCCGATCTTTTAGCCAGTGCGCAGACATGCTGAAAAGCCACCAGACCAAAGCGACGTAGACCAGCGGTCGCAGGATAACGCCGAGCAGAGGAACGACGATCAAGAAGAAAGCTACCTGGTTGGCAAACCAAAGCAGCGCTCCCAGCAGCAGAACGCGCCAGAGCGAACGGAGAAGCCGCCGAGCCCACAGCGCCCAGGTATCCTTCCACGACTCGGTTAACGCAGCGGCGGGAACAAGGAGTATTCCTGCGGCAGCCAGGAGCGCTGCAAGAAACGTTTGTAGCAGCAACCCGGGCAACTGTCCGAATGCAAGCAAATGGTTTCCCAGAGCGATGGCGGACAGATGGAAAGGAATCACCAGTGCGGTTGCCAGCAGATACATTGCGAAAAACCTCACCACTCCCCCATTCTTGCCGTTGGGCCGCGGCAGTGACAGATAGAGCAGCCATCCAAAGGCCGACCAGGCAACCACATCGCAAAATGCAACTCCCCAAAACAGGGGAGCTGTTTGAGCGCCAAGGAACAAAGCTTTGAAGTTCATCACGCGTTCATAGGGGCTGTAGTGGCTGAAAACGGCCGTAATGGCCTGCAAGGCCACGACTTCTACAAAAATCACCAATGACAACCACTTGGACTTCTTATTCATCATCTGTGTCTCCTGAATCGGTAATGGCTGTTTGCCACGGGACTGGCTCCGTTTTGAGAGGTAGCCGTTTAAGCCTCTTTGCTATGAATGCTCTTCCTCTCACGGTCAAATTTCAACATAGCCGAGAAGTCTCTGGACGGTGCGGATGTCGCTTGTTATGGAATAAGATGAAGCGTTTTATCCAGGAGACATATGCCTCTTCGGTGCGAATAGAATATCCCTTGCGCCGGATAACCTGACGAAAATTTGTTCGAGTAGTTCGGATTTGTGGGGATGGGAAGCTTTCATGTAAATTGACAACCTCCATTTGGTATGTCATATTTGTCATGTAATCCCTGTGTGACAACGTTCCTTAATCGGTAGCAAGCTTTCGTCTGAAGGGATGGCTTTATTAAAGTGAAGTATAGTGGAGAAAAATCTTCCTGTCAATAGTGATACGCGGCGCAACCGTCGCAAAGTAGCTTTTAATGCAGCCGGAATGTTGCATCTGATTCGAATATCAGGGAGTAGGTAACATTCTTGCCGCGTTATGGGGGACATAGCCGCAATACCGCGGCATAATTACGAGTTGGGCGGCTGGCACTCATTTGGCTGCTACAATCGGCAAAGCAAGTGCAAAACAATCAATCCGAATTGAGCGAGAACGAATCCTATACACAACTACAGATGGTGTGGCCAGGGCATCTGCTGAATGCTCCGCCTGCTGTACGGTTGCCTCCCGGATACACATTGCGCACGTATCAACCGGGAGATGAAACTCGCTTTTACGAGATCATGAAACTGGCAGGGTGGCGGGGGTGGAATGATGAGAAGTTGCAGCCCTGGTTGGAGCGGATTCTGCCTGAAGGCTGGTTCATGGCTGTTCACGAAGAGAGCAGTGAGATTGTGGCGACAGCTATGGCATTAAGAGATTGCTCAGAGTTTGGCCGTCCTGGCGGTGAACTTGGCTGGGTAGCAAGCGATCCTGTGCACGGTGGGCGGGGATTGGGTATGGCTGTTTGCGCGGCTGTAACTGAACGGCTCATAGCTGAGGGATACAGCCACATTCATTTGTATACCGAACACTGGAGGCTGGCGGCATTGAAAATCTATCTCAGGCTTGGGTACATGCCTTTTCTCAATACATTGGAGGTGTCGGAACGTTGGCGAGCAATCTGTGCGCAACTGCAATGGCCGTTTACACCTGAGTTGTGGAGGCCATGAAACAGCTATTGTACGGGAGCGCCGCCCAACAAGTCGCTGGAGCCGACCCACTAATCGCGGATTCTGTTGTTGCCGGTCTTGGTTGTGAGACGTTTCGGTAAGTGCTGGGCACATCGTTTCAGCCGTGGGCGGCTCAGCTCCAGTCCGTTATGCGGCTTTCACTGGGGAGATAAAGGGTTAGTCAGATGAGACACGATGATGTGAAAGAGTCAAAATCACTTGTGTTAATCGGCGT
>WFQT01000072.1 GCA_015486895.1 Anaerolineae bacterium | reverse complement strand
TCTGAATTCCTTGACGAGATCCGCGGGGCGAAAAGCCCCAACACCCTCAAGGCGTACAGGCGTGCGCTGGATGATTTCGCCGCCTGGTACGTCTCCACCGTGCAGGATGAGTTCTCCATTGGCAACGTGGTAGCCATTGACGTGCGGGAGTACCGCCGCTATCTCCTCAACCGAAAACTCTCCCCGGCCACTGTGAACCAGCGTCTTGCCGCGCTCAAGGCTCTGTTTCGATGGGCGCGGCGAAAAGACCTGGTTGAGTCGAACCCCGCCGAGGTGGTCAACGGCGTGAAGAAACCCCGGCTCGCTCCTAAGTGGCTCAGCAGGTCCGAAGAGCGCAAGCTCTTGCGGGCCGTGCAGCGGTCGGGGAACAAGCGCGACATCGCGCTCCTGACCTTCATGCTGAATACCGGGCTACGGGTGGGAGAGGTGGCGTCTCTCACGCTGGCGGACGTGGAGATGGGGGAGCGGAAGGGCAAAGTGCACGTGCGCTCCGGCAAGGGCGTGAAAGCCCGCACGGTTCCCCTGAACGCCGAAGCGCGCCGGGCGCTCAGGGAGTACATGGCGGAGCGGGGGCATGTTGCCGACGGAGACCCGCTCTTCCTGGGCCAGCGGGGGGAGCAGCTTGGGGACAACGGTGTGCGGTATCTGGTGGCTAAGTACGCACGGCAGGCCGGCCTTGAAAATTGCACTCCCCATACCCTGCGCCACACCTTTGCCAAGCGCCTCGTGGACGCCGGGGTGGGTTTGGAAAAGGTCGCTGCCCTGCTGGGGCACGAGAACCTGGACACCACACGGATCTACACCGTGCCGTCGCTGGACGACTTGGCCGGAGCGGTGGAGAGGGTGGGGTGAAAGGGAAATGGCTGGGGTAGCCTGGAAGGTGACGCCGCACACGCTGAGGGACCTGAGCTTTGACGTTTTTAGCCAATAAGGCTAAAATAAAGTTGGAAAGGCTAATCTGGAGGTGTTTCAAGTGACGACAATGGCACGCTTTCCTAACGAATACGAATTGCAGAAGGTGGCACAAAGATGTCACAATGTCCTTTGGGAGCGACACGGTTTTGATCCAGCACAAGCTTTTGATGAGTTCAGCAAACTGCTGTCTGTTAAACTCTACGACGAAGTTACAGCGACAGGCAGCCGCACCGTCCCCCAACGCGGCGAGTCCGCGGACCAATTTGCGGAGCGGATACGCCAGTTATTTGGTCAAGCAAACAACACCCCGGGGTTCGCTAATATCTTCCCGCATGATGACGAAATCAAGGTCGACGATTTAGCTATTTATGAAGTTTTTCGCCATCTCCAGAACTATAGCTTGTTGGCAACAACATCCCAGGTAGACGGTGCTGATGTCAAGGGTACGATCTATGAACACATTATAGGCAACACTTTCCGGGGGGAACTGGGCCAATTCTTCACTCACCGTAGTATCGTCGAGTTTATGGTCAGGCTCGTTGATATTGAAGAATCTCATGTCGTGTACGATCCCGCTTGTGGGTCCGGCGGTTTCTTAATCATGTCCGCCAAAATCATTAGAGACAAGATAAGACAAGCACACCCAGAGTTATCCCGAGAGGAGGTCAATCTAAGAGTCAGGGAATACAGCCGACATTGCTTGATTGGCACAGAGATAAATGAGCGTACAGCCAGAGTTGCGCGTCTCAATTTGTTGATGCACGGCTTGGACTATAGCAACATCTTTACAGCAAACGCGCTCAAGAGCAGCGCTTTGGACGATAAGCGACTGTACTCCTTGTTAGATATAGGCGGGGTTGATGTAGTATTTGCCAATCCTCCTTTTGCAGGCTATGAGAAGGACCCCACCGTACTGGCCAGATATGAACTGGGACACAACGGCCAAGGGCATTTGGCGTCTGTGACCCGAGAAGTGTTGTTTATTGAGCGAATCATCCAGGTGTTGCGTGAAGGGGGAATAGCAGGCATTGTACTCCCTCAAGGAATTTTCACCAACCGCAACCTTGCGCGCGTGCGAGATTATATCAAGCGCCATACAAAGATTCTCGCTGTTATTGAACTGCCGGACTGGGCATTCATTCCATCTGGTACTAGCGTGCGTGGCAGCTTGCTCTTTATTCAGAAGTTGGCTCAGGTGCCAGCCAAGTACGATGTGTTTATGAAAAGCGTTAACAATATTGGCTTCAGTTCCACTGGAAGGCCAACCAAAGAAAACGACTTCCCCGAGACAATCCAGGAGTTCCGTAGCAAAAATACTCGTTACTTGGTCCCAATCACGGAGATTGAAGATCGCTTGGATGCCAAGTTCTACCTTCCGGAAAACCGACAAGTCATTAACCTGTTTCGTAGTAATCCTAAGTATCAACTGGTGAAATTGTCTGAGATTGGTTCGTTTCATACTGAAAAGGTGAACCCTCGTAACACTCCCGAATTGGACTTTGAACTGATTGAAACCTCTTGTGTGGATCCAGCAACACTAACAATAACTCCCAAACCTATCAAGGGATATGAAAGCAACTATACTTCTCTGAAACGCGTGCGAAGCGGCGATATATTAATCAGTAGACGGAGACCATACAGGGGCGCTATCGTCGTCGTGCCGCCCGAACTCGACGGAGCCCTGGTGATTCCTGAATTCTCCGTGTTGCGCCTACGGGAAGGTTACGACCCGAATTATGTAGTTGAAATACTGCGCTCTCCTCAATTCGTGCGCTTAATGACTATCTATACCACCGGGGAAATGTCAGGACGCATTGCCGAAAAGGACCTGCGCCGCCTGCAAATACCAATACTGGCAGACCATCATAGCATAGGCACAGAGTTCAGAACACTCCGCCAGCGCATAGCCGAACTGTCGGAACTGATGCGTTCACAAGAACGGCAGATCATTACTATGTGCTCAGAATTGATTGAAGGACATTAGGCGGCTCTACCTCGTCACCTCAAAACCATGAGGCTTGTATCTTATTTCCCGCCAGCGCCAACTCTCATGTTGTGCTAACTCGGGCAACTTAATCCGATATCGGTGACCATTTCGTCCGTCCTTACCTGGCCGGAAAATATCCTTGTAATTGAAAACTGCCCGCAGGATGCCATTTGGCACAATGAACAACTGCAGACGAGAAAGATACTGATGCCGCCCCTTCTCATCAAACACGTAAACGCAGATAACAAAGGCTGAAATGGTGACCTTAAGTAAGCTGGGGCCAAATATATAGTAAGGTGGAAGCTTGGGAGGGCAGTCGCCCAATGGTCCCTCGGTATCCTGTACATAGTTTTCCTCTTCGTCACTACTGATTTGCTCTGGGCGAACATCCTGAGTTCGATCCAAATCAGTGTCACCCTTCTTATGTGTCTTCACATCAATATGAATAACTGCATTCCGGGAACTGAGACGTGTCTCAGAACCAATCGGCAATCCTACGGGAAACCACTCAGGGAACTCGCGGTTAAACACGCCGACAATGACGATCTCACCAACTTGTTCCCACGGTGCAGATGGCTCCCGCGGACTGATCACCATCTTGCCCGCCCAAGTGTCAGGCACTTTATTTGGCTCATTGTACCACGCCTGGATATTACCTGCATTCTTGTAAAGAGCATGGAAGAGTACCTCACCGTATTCTTTTTCGAGATGGAGAATATAATCTGCGAACTCCTGAAGTGATGTAAAATCATCTCGGTTTGTCATCTTCACAATCCCCTTGCGTTGGAGTTGACCTTCCCGTTCCAGCAACCGTCCTCGTTAACATAACAGGGCAGCCCAGCTATTACTTATCCGGACTCATTCCGGATAATACCGCGAACCACGACATTATCCGGTACGAATCCGGGTAATACCCTTAGCGAGCCAATTATCCGGAAACTTGCCGGATAATGTCCTCTGCGGGAATTTCATCCGGTTTTGGCACTTTGCTTCTTCGGACTCAGGATACACCTGCCACACCAGTTACGAATTAGAGCGCGCTCCGCAGTCCCGTCGCATGCCATGGCGGGCATAAAAACAGAAACCCGCCGAGTCGGCTTGACTCCGGCGGGCTTTTGTGCTATCTTACGCCCTGCCGGGGCGCTGCATCCGCTCCGGTCGTGACCTCGCCGGTAACGGCATACCGGGCGAGGTTTTTTGTTTCGTGGCAGCACATTCTAGCACGGGCGGTGCTGCCCCGTCAAACCCGCTGGGCCGCTTGCCAAAGCAGATCATGTCCACCTGACTTGGTGACAGGATTGGCCGGAATCTATGGAGTACCCTTATCTTGTCTCGCACCCAATGCCGTCCCCGTCCCTGTCGAACCCATAGGGATCGGGGGGGAGCACCTTGAAATTCCGGTAGGGGATGTCTGAAC
>WFQT01000071.1 GCA_015486895.1 Anaerolineae bacterium | reverse complement strand
CCTGCCCGGCGCCATATACACACCTCCACCCCCCTTACAACATCCCCTGCCATGGCAACTTAACGCCGAAATGGTGAGCCGCTGGATTGCCGAGGCTCCGGATGTCCCTTTTTGGCGGCTACTGGTCCAAAACGCGTCTGGAGTCAGCCCGCTGTTCGCCCAGGAAATTTCCTGTCGCAGTGCCGGGCGGGAAACCGCGCTGGCAAAGGAAGTGGCTTCCGAGAAAGTCATCGCCGTTCTCACCGCCCTGCTCGACCGCTGGAGCAACAATCGCTGGCAACCCACCATCGCCGTAGCAGGGGATCGGGTATTGGCAGCGGCGCCTTACCCGCTGGACTGCGCCGAAGAGACAGCACCCTTGCCTTCTATGAGCTTAGCGCTGGCCCGCTGGCGGCAAAGCTTAGGCGCGGGGGATCCGTACCGCGCCCAGCGAGGAGCCGTCGCCGGGGAAATTGCTGTTGTCCGCCGTCGGCTGACCCGGCTGCAAGGCAATTTGCAGCAGGAAATAGCTGCGAAGGGAGAAATGCAGCGTTGGCGGCTCATGGGAGATTGGCTTCTGGCGTCGGCGTCGCGGGTCAAAGCAGGACAAAAAGAACTGCCGGTGGAAACGGAACAAGGGCCACTGATCATCCCTCTGGAGCCAACCCTTTCTCCAGTGGAGAACGCTCAGCGCTATTACCGTCGTTACCGCAAAGCGAAACGTGCTTTAGAAGTAGTGCCGCCCCATTTGCGGCAGGTGCAGCGCGATTTAGCTTACCTGGACCAACTCAGTGTGGACTTGCAAGAAGCAGAGAACGCACCTCAAATCGCCGGCGTGGAACAAGCGTTGGCTGCTATGAGCGGCTACAAACGGCCGCGGAAGATTACCCCCGATCATTCTGGGCCGCGGCAATTCCACACCGCCGAGGGGTATGTTGTTTGGGTGGGACGCAACGCCCGACAAAACGAGATGGTCACTTTTCACCAGGCTTCCCCGGACGATACCTGGTTCCATGCCCGTAACCTCCCCGGCGCCCACGTGGTTTTGCGCAATGGTGGCCGGCCGGTCACCCCGGAAACGCGCCAGCAGGTGGCAGACTTGGCAGCCCATTTCTCGTCCGGCCGGGGGGAAGCGCTTGTGGAAGTGCAAACCTGCCGCGTTCGTGACGTCAAACGAATGCCGGGCGGCCATCCGGGGCAAGTGATCCTGCGCCGGGAGGAAGTCCTGTCTGCCCGGCCGCGGATTGCACCCGGTTTACAGAAAGCCCAGGAATAATGCCGGCAAAACAGTTACTCACGAGCCTTAACAACTACCCGGAGCTGAAGTTGCCGTGCAGTCTACCGGGTATCCTCTGATTCGGCTTGGGTTTCGCGTCTGGGCTAATATTTGGGGCGGCACAGATTTCACAAACTAGACACTGACGTTTTTCGTTCCGGCCACATAATAGCAAGGAAACCCACAAAATCGATGGGAAATCAGATCAGAAACCAGCACAATCTGGGTAATCTGTGTATTCAGTGGCTCAAGTAGCCTTGCTGAGCCCAAAATTTCATTTTCGCCAGACTCCAGTCATGAGCAAAGGAAGGAACAGCCTCATGCCACACCGACGCTTTTTCCTACTGCTTTTAGCCGGCCTCTTCTCCTTACCTGCTTTCGCCTGCGGCTCTTTCGCGCCGGCGGTGCGTCCTACCCCATCGCCAACGGCTACAAAGCCGGTGAAAGCCACCAGCAAGCCGACGGCCACGGCGACACTTACAGTCAATGTCCGGCCGACCATCATCGTGCTGCTGCCCACGGCAACATCTACCCCCCACCTCCCTATTGGCGGGCAAGGATGGATCGTTTCCCGCCGAGATCTCAACGTCCGCTCCAAACCGACATCCCACAGCACGCTCATCGGTAAGCTGCCGCCGCACGCTACCGTAACGATCAAGGACGGCCCACGAGAAGCGGACGGCTACACATGGTGGCTTGTTGATGATGGCTACGGCCTATTAGGCTGGATAGCCGAGGGAGATGCCACGGATCAATGGCTGATCGCTTTGCCAATGGTAACGCCGACTCCCTTGCCGGGTCAAATTGCCCCCGGCCGGACAGTTGTTGTGATCACTCAGGGGGCTTCCTGGCTCGCTATGCACCAAACGCCCAGTCGTTTTGCTGAAACATTACGTCGCTACCCACCAGGCAGCAAATTGACCATCATCGAAGGGCCGGTAGCACGTGAAGGGTATCACTGGTGGCATGCCAAGGCGGCCGATGGCAACAGTGGTTGGCTTGCTGAAGGGGACAACGAAGACCGCTGGCTCAAGCTGTTGACACCTTAGTGGCTAATGGCGACAGGTGGATGTGATACACGTTGTAAACACCCCAAAAAGCAAAGAGAATCGCCATTGCGAAAACAGCATCATATCCCAGGTAATGCACCACTAACCCACCCCACAAGGCACTGATGCCAAAAAACGCTTGCATAGTATTGGCAAAAGCGATGTAAGTAGGGCGCAACTCGGGCTCCTCCCGGCTAACCTGCAGGAGCAAACCTTGAATGGCAATGATGCGGCCGCTCATAGCACCGCCAAAAGTAAAATATACTAAGCCGAAAGCCCAGTTCACTACTATCTGCGACCATTGCGCATGCGCCATCAACGGCGGGAGGCCAATAGCCAGTAGAGGAGCGACCATAGTAACGGACATAGCCGACTTCATGACCCACTGGGTGCCCCAGTGCTGGTCAATCCACCGCCACAAAAAGTTCGTCAGTAGATTAGAGCCGACCTGGATGGTAATGTAGTAGCCAACCATCATAGGAGGGACATGCAATACTTCGGTGGCAAAGACAATGTAGAAAGGAGAAGCAATATGATACAGGGGCAAACTGACCCGGGTCAGCAAGAAATAGCGGTAATTCCGATTGCGCCGGAATATCTGCCAGCCGGAACGAAGCTGTTCGCGCACAGACACTTTCCCGCGCTGCGACAATGCCCCCGAGGGCTCGCGCACAAGAGCCACGCCGGCAAGGGAAACCAGCAGTGCCCCGATAGCAATATAAATCAAATAAGCATAACGTACTAAAGGTACGTGATTGCTGGCATCGTGACGCAACACGGCGCTAATCACAAAGCCGATAACGATGCCAAAGATCCCGGCTAAAAGCTGGTCATTAGCGAAAAAGAGTGTCTGCCCCCACTCAGGGAAAAGCTGTCCCAATAAATCTAAGCGCACGACCTGAGAAGCCATCTTGAGGATCGCATCAATGGAGAGAATGACAAAGAGCGCTCCCAGGACATAGCCGGGGTGGGAGTTCCCGACCAGTACGATCAGCAAGGCCAGCACGAGATAAATGACAGCCTTCCCCGTTTGAATGCCGGCTAGAATGTACTTGCGCCCAGCGTGGCGCACCAGGTAAGCTGATACCAACAGCGGCCAGACGAAATTGCTCAGCAGCCGCAAATTAGTCAACACTCCCACCAAGAAGTCAGAGCCACCCAAAGCCCGCACCAGCACGGCCAACACTAATGAGGGGGTTAAAAGATTAAAAGAGACGCGATTGCTGCTGCTGTAAAACAACATCAATACATGATTGCGTCTCTCTGTTGCGGTGAGGGGCCTATGTTGGGGTGTTTCCATCCTTGAACCAGCTTCTTTGCCGGAGGGGAACAAAAATGTTGCCTCCCATATACACAGGGGAGGCAAGCCAATACCAAGCAAACTACCGGTTAAGATTCATTGGCATGATCACGTGGAGAAACCCCTCGGCGCCGCTGCCGACTGGCTTGATCACGCCAGGCCTGTTGGACGTTGTGAGCTCTAACGCCACTTCCGGCGTATCAATCACGGAGAGGACATCAATGAGGAAGCGCACATTGAACGCAATTTCCATCGCTTCCCCCTCACCGACGACATCAAGTTCGCTCTCGTGGTCACCTAATTCCTGCGAGGAAGCGAAGAAATGCAACCGGCCCGGATCACCGGGGGTGATAGATAGCTTCACAATGTTGTTACTATCTCGCACGAAGAGATATGCTCGTCGCGCTGCCTGCAAGAATTCGGCAGTACTCACTTGTATCCGCACCGTGTGTGATTTAGGAATGATAGCTTCGTATTTGGGAAAATTTGCTTCTATCAGTTGGGAGACCACCGCCAGCCGGTGGAAACTACCTTTCCCTTTCCCGTCTGCTTCTTTGCCATTCAACTGGAAAATCGCTTGGCTGCGATTCGGAGTCACGCTAATCATGGCCATTCGCTCATCATCGGCATCGGCGGCGCCTCGCCCGACTTCTGCCAATGAACGAGCAGGAATGAGCACGTTTGTCGGCTCTGCTACCGCTACCGGCAAAGTGGTACTGCGCAGGGAGAGACGGTAACCATCTGTTGCTACCATCTTCAGTGTGTCACCGTGAGCATTCAGTAACACACCGGTTAAATTAGGTCGGCTTTCATCGGTGGAAGAAGCGAAGACCACCTGGCTGATCATCTGACGCAACACTGGCGGAGCTAATTGCAATGTGGTCTCCCCTGCTTCTGGGATGATAGGGAACTCGGAGGCATCGATCACTTTGAAGTTGGCATCTGCCCGGTCGCAAGATACATGCAATTGCTCAGTGCGCACGGATAGACTCATGCTGACCTGCTCGGCCGGCAAAGTGTTGATAAATTCGCTAAATAATCGCGCTGGCACGGTCGTAGCGCCTTCTTCGTCCACCTTAGCTGCCAGCCAGCAGCTAACAGTGATATCCAGGTTGGTGGCAGAAAGGCGGATCTGTGCCGGTTCTTCCGCTTTGACCATGATGTTTGATAGAACTGGCAATGTGGTGCGGGAGGAGACAACACGGCCAACGAGAGAAAGTCCCTTTGCTAAGTTTTCCTGCAGGCAGACAACGTGCACGATACACCTCCAAGGATGATGAGTCACGAATTTTTATCGGTAAAGTATGTTCATTACTGGACTCTGGCGTTTTTATTTTAGGGCGTGGTTCAAAAGAGCCTTTTCACATCTTTACAAATCTTCTGAACTTCAGAGCGAGCCAAGCCACAGAATAACACGGAATTTCACTGAATGTCCTCTGTATTCAGCCTTTTCTGTG
>WFQT01000070.1 GCA_015486895.1 Anaerolineae bacterium | reverse complement strand
GTTGACAAGATGCCACTGCTGGTAGTAAATCTCCTCCACCAGGCACTTCTGGCCTCGGGCCACACCGCCGGCCTTGATGAGCGCGCCGCCCAGTTGCATTGCCTTGGCCCGCAACGCCCGGCCCGGCTGGCGTTGTGCCTCGGTGATGCTGCAAACCTTCACGATGGCTCTTTCCAGTTCTTTGCGCAGGTTAGTGGGAAGTAGGAGCATGGGCGTTTGTCTTTGGCTGGATTGACGGTTGAATTATACTCAAGTTGTATTTGTCGACAGAGAATTATACCTCACGGCCCTGATTGACTGACAAATCTTTATAGGGAGCACCTTCCAAAATTCCGGATTTGGGTGTATCCTTTACTTTATTTATCACAAACAAAGGAGGATACACAATGAAAGACACTCTCAACTTGTACGATACCTTAATTCACATCCTGGGTCAACATTCTCATTGGCGTGACATCCAGCATCTTCATACACTACCCTGTATGGTCGTTGGTCTGCTTCAGAGTAAAGTCATTGGTTTGTCCGAATGGACCTCCTGAATAGACAGTCGGGTCAGGTTTGCCCAAAGCACAGTGCGTCGATTCCGTCGTTGGTTGCCCAACCAACACATCCGGGTTCACGAGCTTTATGGCCCCATCATCCAAGCAGCTCTGGAAGAATAGGGCGGACATACCATTTATCTCGCTCTAGTACTCAGTCAACCGTGATCTGAGTGAAACAGCGTAGAGGTGGGCGCAGGCCCACCTTCGGCGCAGAGCGCCCAAGAGCCCGAATTCATTCGGCCGGTGTGTCGGCGCTGGCCAAATCCTCCGCTCAAAATCGGGCTCTGGAGCCCTGCGAGCTGAAGGACGGCCTCCGTCGTCCCACTGCTCCGCTCGAGGCTATTTTCATCAGACTACACTTGACTTAGTACTAGATACCTCCATGTGTTGTGGGATCGTTTCTATGTCGTCCGCATTTCGGTCTGCTGAGGCCCTGGAACGCCTCCTCTTCGTTTTGGCGGTGGCAACGCTCTTCCTGGTCAGCCAGGGCAACGATAACCGACCCCGAAAGGGGACAGGCGGCGGAATGTCCAGAGCCCCCAGTTTATTCGATGGTTTGGGAGCGGATAGGCCACGGTTTCTCAAAAGAATCGCTGCAATGACACCTACACGAGGTCTATTCCGCATGAGATTTGTCAGTCAACTAGCACCGTGCCTTCTTTTTTACCTAATGTTCACCCACGATCACCGCCCTATTCACCCTCACTTGATATAAAGGAAATGTGAAGAAGACGGATCTGTGAGGCCGTCAGGAATAGAATTTGCTTGAGGAGGCAAATCATGAAAACGGCGAAAATACTCAATTGGTTAGTAGTTGTGGCCGGTGTGTGGGAAGTGGTGGCTCCCTTTATCCTGGGTTACGCGGCTATTAGTGGTGCCTTGTGGGATGCGATCATCATCGGCGTTGTGCTGATTATCTTAGGCGCTTGGGCAGCACTGGCCGGTCAGGATTCTACCGTGAAATTACTCTCCTGGATCAACGCTGTGTTGGGCTTGTGGCTGGTAATTGCTCCTTTTATCATTAGCTACAGCAGTGTCGTGGCGGCGATGTGGAATGACATCATCGTCGGCGTGGTCGTAATAGTGCTGGGAGTGTGGGCGGCGCTGACGGTCGGTAGTTCCGTTGGACACCAGACGAGTTAGAGCTAATCCTCTCCCCTTTGTGTTGTGGCAACGAGACCATGGTTGTCCCAGGACCCTCGGTCAGATGCTTGGCCGGGGGTCCTGTGTGTGTGCCTCCGGACGTTGGCTGGTACCAGCCGGTGGAATAAGCCAATATCCATCCCTACGCGCTGTATGCAGATAACGTGGGTGAGCCGGATCCTCCTCTATCTTCAATCGCAGGCGATGGATGTAGACTTTCAGGTAGTCACTGTTGTTTAGTGCGTAGCGTCCCCAAACCCGGCTCAAAAGCGTCTCGGTTGGTACCACCCACCCGGCGTTGTGGGCCAGGATCTCCAACAGGCGGTATTCAGTGCTGGTCAACTGTATCTCTCTGGTTCCAACGGTAACTTGGTGGCGGTTGAAATCAATCCGAAGTTTTCCACCGACGAAAGGCTTTGCGGGCTGTCCCGTGATGCCTTCTGCCCGGCGTAATACCGAGCGAATGCGGGCCATCAATTCCAGGTGACCAAAAGGTTTGACAATGTAATCATCGGCACCCAGTTCCAGGCCCTGCACTTTGTCCAGTTCGTCGTCTCTCACGGTAAGGATGATAACCGGCACGTCGCTGAAAAGGCGGATTTGCTTCAGTACGTCGAAACCGGACATGTCTGGCATCACCAGGTCGAGCAGCACTAAGTCAGGTGATTCGGCGTCCGTCAGCAGTAAGCCGCGCTCACCGCCATTGGCTTCGATGACTTGCCACACGGGCTCTTGCAATTGGATGGTTAGCCGCACAGCCCGGGTGACGTCGGGTTCATCGTCGATGACCAGGATTTTCTTGATTGCTTTTCGCATGGGTCGTCTCCTTGACGGGTAAAGGGAGTGTGAAACAAAAACGGCTGCCGCCGCCGGGCCGGTTCTCCACCCAAATGCGCCCGCCGTGTAACCGTACTAACTCTCGGCAGATGAAAAGCCCTAATCCCGCCCCCGCTAACGCTTTGTTCTCCACCGCGATGTAGAAACGGTCGAAAATGCGTTCTCTCTCGCTGAGAGGGACGCCGGGGCCGGCATCGGTTACACAGATTTGCACGGCATCCTTGATACCTGTTGCCTGCATCTCGATGGTGCTGTCCGATGGGGCGAACTTGGCAGCATTCCCCAACAAGTTGGATAGGATCTGCTCTACCCGCCGGCTATCGGCCCACACTCGCGGCAGATCAGGTGCGATCTGGAGAGCAGCTTGTTGGTTCTTGCGCGCCAGCAGTGGGGACAGGTTTTCCATGACACGTCGTATAAGCTGACGCAGGTCGATGGTGCGGATGTGTAAGGCTATGGCTCCTGCCTCCAGGCGGGCGCTCTCCAACATGTCAGTAACCAGTGTTTCCAAACGTTCCAGATTATGCTCGATGGTCTCGGTGATCTCGACTCGGGTGCCGGCTGGCAGTTCGGGGAACTGATGTAGTGAGGGGATCAACATTTTCAGCACGGATAAAGGTGTTTTCAGCTCGTGTCCAATGGCTGCAAAGAAGGTGGATTGCAGGGTCTCGAAGTGTTGCAGGCGAGCAACGTGTTCTTGCTCCTGGGCGTAAAGGCGCGCGTTGCGCAGAGCCAGTCCCGCTGCTAGAGCCAGGGATTGCAAAAACGCTTGCTCGTCGTTGCTCGGCGCACGGCTTGTTTGCCAGCCCACTACCAGAGCACCTATGGTTGTGCCATCAGGAGCACGCAGGTAGGTGCCTGTCAACTGTTCGATTTCATCCTGCGCCACAAAAGGAGGCAGTGGTCGGGAGGAAACCGCTCCTGCAGAGAAAAACAGATGGTCGGCATCGTCCTCGCCTAGACCGGCCACCAGTTCGCCAACGGGGTGCCGGTCCGTGTTGGAGGCGGCTATTCGCCATAATTCACCTTTCGGATCCGGCAGCAGCACCAGGCTACCGGCGACGTCGGGCAGTGTGCGCGTGCTGCGCAAGATGGTCGCCAGAGTCCGCTCCAGGTTCAAGCCACTTTCTCCCAGGTGTACAAAGGCGGCGTTCAGATTAGCGAGACGCTCTGCGATGTGTGCCGTTTCTTGGCGGGCCATGTCCTCACGGCGCACTAATTCACTGAACAGAATCGCCAGCCCTCCCACGATCAGCGAGACGAGGAATTTACCGACGGTCATGTAGGCTGCGAAAGGTTCCTTGGGTTGGATGCGATAAGAGATCATGGCCGCAACTTGCACGGCGTCGGCGCTGACCACTAAAGTCAGGGCGGCCCGCCAGGAAAATGATAGAGAGATCTCGGTCATTAGCAACAGGAATAAGATGAAGTAGAAGCTATGATAGCCACCGGTGAGGACAACCGCTAACGTGGATTGAACGAGGTCACTAAACAACAGCCATCTTACCCGACCGCTGGCCAAGGGCCGCTGCTGCCAGACATAAAATGTAACCGGCAGATTGTAGGCAATGACAGCCAATAGAACCGCCATAGGAGGAACCAGCGTGCCTCCCTGGAAGCCCTCCAGGCGTGACATGACGCCTATTGCCAGGATCGCTCCCCAACGACCGAACGCCAGGAATTGGTCAATTTGAGCAATGGGGGAACGGCGCGCCCAGACATCGAGCCAATGTCCGGCGGTGGATGCTTCTTCCCCCTTGTTGCCCGCGGAGAGGAGTTGAGCTGCCCGCACCTGGTCTTTCGCTCCTAATGGTATCATGGGGCCCCCCTACACCACCAATTGGTAAGCCAGCCCCCACAAGCGTGCACTCGTCTCTGTCCAGCCTCCATCATCTCCATGTGTGCCCGCAATCCAGACAATGCCATTTTGGAGCATGATCGGTAATGATGCAACCGCCCAACACGATTTCTCCGCGCTCTGCGGCTTGCCCCAGTTCCCAGGAAGGGAGCCCGTAAACTATAGGAACGACCTGATCAGAACCACAGACCGGGCACCTGGGCGGTTTGTCTGGTGATTGGGCCTCTGGTCCCTGTTGTGGATTAGAAATGCCGTTCATGACTTCTTGTCCTTAGCCTTCTCCTGCTTGCACTCCCCGACTTCCAGTCTACTCCTCAAATTGGCCTGGTATAGCCAATTGTACAATTTTCCACAGATCATTTCTGGTTTATTTGCTTTATCTGCGGGTGTCAGCGTGAAATCTGCGGTATCTGGGTTCTATTTGCTCAAGGCTGAGCAGTTACGGAAAATCTGTGTTAATCCGTGCAGTCCGTGGTAAAGGTAGTTAGGTCGAACCTAAAACGTCATTTTCACCGGATTCCAGTTAAGTATATCACGACACACAACAAAGCGGCGAATCGAAAACCTACCAGGCCTTCAAGGCCTGGTAGGTTTGAGGAGGCGACGTGGTTGCTTTTTCTCTTATCAGGCCAAAAATCCCATTCCCATGTCTCTTGGTCTTGTGCTATAATACCAACTATGATTGATTTCGATGTCTTTGCTCGCTTTTACGACGCTGATTATGGTGACTATAATGAAGATTTATCCCTCTACCAGGGATTTATTGGCCGCACCGGTGGGCCGGTTTTGGAGTTAGCATGCGGGACCGGTCGTTTGACGTTGCCCTTGGCCCGGCAGAATATTGACATTGTCGGCATAGATATTTCCCCTGCCATGATTCGGACTGCACAGGAGAAAGCTGAACGGGCAGGACTAACGGGGCGGGCTCAGTTTTACGTTGCCGATATGCGCGATTTTCACTTAGAACGTCGTTTCGCTTTGGCGTTTGTCCCTTTCAACAGCTTTATGCACCTTACGACCCAGGAGGCGCAACTTTCTGCCCTGAAAAGTATCAAGACGCACTTGCGGCC
>WFQT01000069.1 GCA_015486895.1 Anaerolineae bacterium | reverse complement strand
TAAACAGGCCGATGATACCGCCGATGATGGCGCCATAAATGCCGAGTCCGCCGTTCCAGATGGCAAGGATTTCTTTCGGATGGGCTTTATAATAGGGCCATCCGACAAAGCCCCCGGCGGGGCGGGAGAAGACATGGTAAAGTCGGGCGCCAATGATACCAAAAATAAGGACAATGACCAGCAAGTCCCACACGAACTCCGGGTCTTCGTGCCAGAGCTTAGCTTGCAGTGTGCTTGCATAAGCACCTAAAATAGCACCGGTTACAATAAGCAAGCCGTACCAGTGTATGGCAAACGGGCCTATTTGTATAGCGATAGGGTTAATCATATTCATGCCTCCTTGACTTGATCGGATTCTATGCTAAGCGCTATAAGGTAGCCTCGCGCTCGCTCAGTGAGGGGATAGCGGTTTACTAACTTCCAGAACTTCTGGCTGTGGTTTTGTACCCGCAGATGGGCTAATTCGTGCATGATCACATAGTCTAAAACCCAGGAGGGTGCAGATGCTAAGCGATGTGAAATGCGGATCGTGCCTTCCTTGGGGGTACAACTGCCAAAACGCTTGCGTTGGTTGGTTACGAAACGGATGGAATTCCAATGTAATCGACCATTGAAATATTTCTTGTTCAGTACTTGAGCCCGCTGTTCTAAAGTCTCATCGTTGATTTCGGCCTGGCGGCGTTCTTTTTCTGCAATAAGGCGACGTTTCAGGTTTGCAATGATAGGCTGCAATGCCTCATCATCTATGTCTGTCGGTGATAGAATCTCAATGAGCTTCTCATCGATCCAGCGTCCGGTGACCGTCTTTTTTCGCCGGCTACTGCGTTTAATCCGGATTTCTGGGTCCATCGTGCTTTCCTCTGGTTGTCACATTGTGTTTCCAATGTAAAAGATTGCGTTGCTGATCGCAGTCATTATAGCGTTCTCTGGCCTTTTTGGCAAAGAGATTCTGGCGCCTCGCGCAGGTTTAGCAAGCAACTGAGAAATGTAAGGCTTTGGATAACGCCTGATGGGGGGGCATATGTGGCCGCTTTTAGCTTGGACAATGCATTTTCTCCAAGGGCAAGGGAACTTCCAAAGTCTTGCGCAGATAGGCCTGATTTCAATGCTATCGCGGAGGCTTTGGAAGTTTTGTGCCTTAAGCACTATGATGATGCCGGGCCAGTGCCGCTACACTATGGCAGGTCAGCCAAAATCAAAGGCACCCAGCTTTGCTCCGGTGTTGCTGTTGCCGTTGCCGTCGGTGATACCGTGGGTGTTGCTGTAGCTGTCGCTGTTGGCGACGCTGTGGCGGTTGCTGTCGGTGAGGCAGTTGGTGTTGCCGTGGGCTGTGGTGGGTAGTAATGTACGATCAGCCGGGGACGTTGCCATTCGTAACCGGCGGTTTGGTCGGCGAAGTGATATTGGTCATAGCTGGAGGAACGCAATTGCAGGCCGAAATTGTCCTCCGGCTGTCTTGCCCAGGCAGTCATTGCTTCTGTGGCATCAAAGGAGATGACGCAATAACGGCAGGTAATGGTGCTTTGCAGGGAAGTGTCGGGGGCGCGATCTTGGTCGCCGTCGGCACCTGGTGCTTGCCAGGTAGCCCCCGTCCGGGCTTCGTTCCAGGTGACACTGTTTTCGTCCCAGGCACGGCGCAGCAAATAGCCGCTAATGGTTCCGCTGGGAGAGTCATTAGGGGCAGCACTGACCCACAAGGTTAGTGTTGCATCCTGTATCGTTGCCCCGGCAGGAATGGCACTTGTGTCGAAGTGTAATAACGAGCGCAAAACGCCATGTTTGACTGCCAGGTACGAGCCGGTAGGGTGCTCGTTCGGTGCCCATTGGCTTATAAAGGTGTCATTGTTAGCTGTACCTTCCCACGTTAACAATGATGGTGTCGGTGTTGGAGTTGCCGTAGGTGTGTCCGTCGGAGTTGGTGTGTCGGTCGGTGTTGGTGTGATTGTCGGCGTCGGGGTGACGGTCGGCGTGCCGAAAGGTGTAGGCGTTATTGTTGGTGTCGGCGATGCCGTCGGCGTGTCCGTTGGGGTTGCCGTGGGCGGTGGTGGGTAGTAGTGTACAGTCAACTGGGGCCGCTGCCATTCGTAACCGGCGGTCTGGTCGGCAAAGCGATATTCACTGTGATCGGAGGATTGCAATTGCAGGCCGAAATTGGCCTCCGGGTGGGCAAGCCAGGCGGTGACCATTTCCTTAGCGTAGAATGAAACCAAGCAGTAGCGACAGTTTACATCTTCCTGGAAGGAGGGATTAGGTGCTTTGTCTTCAGCGCCGTTGGCGCCGGGGAGTTGCCAGGCGGTGCCGGGCTGAGCCTCGTTCCAGGTGACACTGTCTTCGTCCCAGGCACGACGCAACCGGTAGCCGCTGATGGTGCCGCCGGGGGCATCGTTCGGCGCGGCACTCACCCACATAGTGAGTGTTGCATCTTTGATAATTGCTCCGGCAGGAATCGCACTCATATCGAAATACAATAGCGAACGCAAGTCGTTATGCTTCACCGCGAGGTAGCGACCGGTTGGGTGCTGGTTGGGTGTCCACCTGCTGATGTAAGTGTCATTTGTCACCGTGCCTTTCCAGGTAATCAGTACTGGGGTAGGCGTATCAGTTGCCGTAGGCGTAACTGTCGGCGTCGGCGTAATCGTTGGCGTTGGGGTGATGGTTGGCGTTGGCGTGACGGTAGGGGTACCGTAAGGCGTCGGCGTGACGGTTGGGGTTGGGGTGATGGTTGGCGTAAGGGTTGGCGTTGCCGTCGGCTGAGGCGGGTAGTAGTGTATAGTTAGCCGTGGCCGTTGCCATTCGTAACCGGCGGTCCGGTCGGCAAAACGGTATTCTTTTTGTTTGGATGAGCGTAACTGGATCCCGAAGTTACTCTCCGGGCTGGAGAGCCAGGCAGCTGCAGCTTCTGTGGCGTTGAAAGAGGCAATGCAGTAGCGGCAGGTAACTGTTCCTTGGAGTGAAACGTCGGGGGCGCGATCATCGTTGCCATCGGCACCGGGGCTTTGCCAGGGGATACCAGCCTGGGCTTCGCGCCAGGTCACAGTGTTCTCGTCCCAGTTACGGCGTAACAGGTGGCCACTGATGGTGCCGCCAAGGGTACCGTCAGGAGCGGCGCTGACCCACATGGTGAGTGTTGCGTCTTTCACCGTGGCGCCACGAGGGATGTCACTGGTGTCGAATTGTAGGAGCGTGCGTAAAGCACCCTGCCTGACGGAGAGAAAGCGGTCTGTCGGGTGACTGTTGGGTGACCACCCACTGATGTAGGCGTCATGAGTGGCCGTTCCTTGCCAGGCTATAGGCGGCGGTAATGGTGTTGGCGTAATAGTGGGCGTTGGCGTAACCGTTGGTGTATCTGTAGCTGTTGGAGTGACGGTCGGCGTGCCGTACGGCGTTGGTGTGGCCGTGGGTGTTGCTGTTGGGGTTGGCGTTGGCACAGGATAGAGCTCATATTGCAGTTCCAGCCGAGGGCGCTTAGCCGGATCGTCTGTGTATTCACTCGAGACTACGCTGTAGCCTACTGGCCAGCCTTGTTCTGGGCGGATGATGAAGCCGTAGTTGTGTGCTGGATCGTTTAGCCATTCTTGCACAAGCGGTTGTATGTCCCATTCGTACCAGCTAATGGGATGGTCGATATCTGTGACTGCCACCGGTGTTTGGGATCGGTCCCTGGGCCCGTTGGCGCCGGGAATTTCCCATTTCTGGTCTGTCGTGGCATTGAGCCAGTGGACGATGTTAAGCTGCCAGGGGCGTAGCAGCTTGTACAGTGCTGCGTGCAAAGTGCCATCACCCTGTTTTGTTCCTATGCGCAGGGCTAATTTGGCTTGCGAGATGATGGCTTCTGGTGGTAAGAAGGAGGGATCGATCTTGAAGAGCGCTGAAGTGATGTCGCCCAGGCTGGTGTTTGCCGTCAAGTGTAAGAAATGATTCCGGGCGCTATCCTGCGTGGCGTAGTTGGCGGTGGGGTGGTAACGGTCAATGTAGGTGTCTTTTATGATGGAGAAGTCGTTCAGGTCACGCTGTAGCACTAACTGCTTCCCTCGCAGTAAGATTGTGCCGAACTCGGCGCTGGGGGTGCCGGGGTCGGGACCGTCTTTGACCAGAACGTTGTCAATCTCACCACCATTGTCGTTGTCCCGTAGCGATAGGCTGAAGCCGATTTGTTGACCGGCGGTTAGCGTTCCCGGGTGGCCCAAGATTTGTGCGGCCGGGATGCCGATTTCAACATCGTAGCCGCCGGGGACTATTTGCACGGCTGCAGAGATGGCTTGGGTCGGTGTGATCCAGTCGTACGCTGCCCCGGCGGCAGTAATCCGGTACAAATGGTCGTCGGGACCGCCTCCGGTATTATCGTGGGCACCGTCGATGCCTAAGGCGATACTATCATTGTTCAGGAAGTTGCTTTCATTGCTGTCGATTGTGTCGTCATTGACATGCACGCCGATGAATAAGTTGTCTGGTGTCCAGACGGTGTGGAAAACAGCGCTGAGATCCGCCGTAGTAGGCACATTTGCTCCTTGCAGGGTATCGGCGTTTTTCGCGGTGACAGAGATTGTATCGGTGTGCGGCCATTCATTGATGATTCCGTTTACCGTGATTGGGGCACTCATCTGGTAAGCAATGGCTGATGACGGTGCACCTGCGTAGTGTAAGACTGCCCCTGCAGAACCGACAGCCCAGGCGGCGTCGGTGCCTACCATATCTACTTCGTATAGAAGGGGTACTTGGGGGATGAGCTCTGTTTGCCAATGTTTGCCGCCGTCTTTGCTGCGGGCTGCAAAGGCGCGGTCGTAGGTATAGTCGTTGGCATAAGCATACATGCACCAGAAATAATCATTCCCGGCCGCAGGGTTGGGAGGGCGGCTGTAGTCGTCGCACTGCCCGCCCACGACGATCCCAGTCTTCTTGTTCGCGAATTGCACGTCATACAGGTCGGCAATGCGCCAATCAGGAGTCAGTGTCACGTCTGGGGTGAGCAATGTCCAATCGCCGCTGTAACGACCGCCGTCGATGGTGTGCCATAGCGCTCCGGCGACGCCAACGGCCCAACCCTCGTTTAGATTGAGGAAGTAACCGTTGTTTAGGTGGTTATGGGCACGCCCGCTGAGTAATGGCACTCGATACCAGTTCTCATGCACTTTAGGTCGGAGGACATTGAGGCGACCTGAGCCCACGTCGGTGCCCACTTCCATTTGGCCATCTTTGCCGAAAAGCCAGACATTGTTGTTCACTGCTGCCAAACCGCGAACGGACAAATTGAACTTGTCGATACAGCCAGGTTCGCCGCTCACAGGGAAATGGAGGCAGAAGAAATCCCAGTTGCGGCCGAAATCGGTGGTGTGGTAAAGGCGACCAAAAGATGCCCCGGCCCAACCGTTGCCGCTGGGGTCCATCTCGACGCGGTAAATCCAATTTGCCGAGGGTGGCAATGTCTGGGTGTGCCAGGTTTGGCCGCCGTTTTCGGTGTAGATTGCCTTGCCGTAGCGTCCGGTGACAACGCCGCGCTGGGCATCGGCGAAGGCTACTCCTTCGAATTCGCCGCTCTCACCGGGGAAGGATTGCATTTCCCAGGAATAGCCGCCGTCGCTGGTGTGGAAAATGATGCCGAAATGTTTGTCCGGGTTTTGGTCATGATGGCGCTGGCCGACGACCCAACCGTTGTGTGTGTCTACGAAGTCTACATCGAAGAACTCGTACACACCGCCGCCGTTGGGCACATCCCAGTTATGGCCACCATCCTGGCTGCGCATAATAGCGTTACTTGCTCCTGCTAACCAGATGTTGCCATCGACAATGGTGGCGGTGACAAGATTTGTTTGTACGGGTGTAACGTGTTGCTCGATAGTGTTATTGATGATGGAGCCTATGAATCCTGCGGCTCCTACTACCCAGGCTGTTCCTGCACTGTCTACGGTTACGCCGTACAGGTTGTAAGTGATATTACTAGCTACTTTCTGCCATGTGTTGCCGCCGTCTTCGCTGTGTAGAATCGTTCCCTGGTCGCCGACAATCCATCCTTGTTGGCCGTTAGCACTGAAAGCAATGTCGAAGAGCCAGTTTGTGGTTACGGAGCGAGATTCCCAATGGTTGCCGCCGTCACTGGTGTGTAAGAGTGTACCGCTGGTGCCGGCGATCCACCCTTCGTTTTCACTGACGAAGGTGATCGCATGCAAAGTTCGCATGGTGTGAGGAGAAACGTCTCGCCAGTATTGTCCATCATCGCTGCGTAGAACCGTTCCGAGGGAGCCGGCAGCCCATAACTTCCCGGACTGGTCGGCCGTAATGTCTAATAGGTCGTGGTGGGTGTTGCTCTCTTGTGCTATCCAGATGCGTCCGCTGTTTGTTGTATGGTAAATGACACCGTCGTTGCCGACAAGCCATCCTTCCCCGGTAGGACGGAAGAAGATAGCGTTGAGATTTTGGGAGCACACTTTTTGGTAATGCCAGTGCTGGCCATAATCCTGCGACGTGTAAAAGGCCCCCTTGTCGCCCACGGCGTACACAGTGCCACCAGGGAGGACGAAGATGTCATGCAGGTCGCGATCGGCTCGCCATTGGATTTTCCAGGCGCTAACCGTTGTGCCGGTTTGCCGGCCCGTGAATGGCTCGCTGGCTTGGACGGTGAATGGCTGTTGACTACTCAAGCCTGTCAGGATTAGCAGGAAGAGAATTGCTTGTATTAACCTTTTCAGCATTTTTAACGCTCTCTCTTTAATGTCTGATATCCGCTGGGCGGGAGGACATCGATCCTCGCTGGTGATTAACGCTTAAGCAACGGCAGGTAGAGATAGTAACTTTGCGGTGTCGGCGTCACCGTCGGCGTTATCGTTGGCGTTGGTGTGCAAGTTGCCGTCGGTGTGGAAGTTGCCGTCGGAGTCGGCGTTGGGCTCGGAGGCTGCACTGGTCGCAAGTTATAGGTGAAATTTAGCACCGGCCGTTGCTCCGGGTGTTCTTCCATTTCTGACGGCGCTAAAAAGATGGTGCCGCTGGTGTTGCCCCCTTCTGGGCGCAGCAAAATGCCGTGCAAAACACCTGTCTTGATCTTCTGGGCCAATGAGGTCACATTAAAGGTGTACCACTGGTCTCGCTCGCTCAAGGTTTGCTGGTCTGCGGGCTGCCCAGAACGGTCGTTAGCCGTATCATTCGCACCGCCTGCACCCCATGGCGTGCCGCTGGCTGCTTCGTTCCAGGTTACAGTGTTGATGTCCCACGTCCGCGTGACGCCGTAAGCCGATATCTGCAAACTGGTGT
>WFQT01000068.1 GCA_015486895.1 Anaerolineae bacterium | reverse complement strand
GAGCGTTCCTTTTTTTACATCAGCCCCCTGGAAGATCGGCTATCGCGGTTGGAGGCTCTGGGTGTTGAATTTGCCGTCTCTATCCTTTTTTCACCGGAAATTGCTCAGCTTTCTGCTGATGAGTTCGTGAAACGACTTGTTGGCCATCTGCACATGCGGGAACTGTGGGTCGGTCCCGATTTCGCTTTGGGCCGGGGGCGGCAGGGGGATGTTCCCTACCTACGCCAATTGGGAGAGCGGATGGGATACCGTCTCTTTGCCGTGCCGCCAGTGGTTTTGGACGGTGAAGAAGTGCACAGTAGTACGATCCGGCAACGTCTCTCCCAGGACGGGAACATCAGGCAGGTGTCGCAGATGTTGGGGTATGATTACTTCGTGGATGGTGTTGTTATGCCGGGGGACGGCCGGGGCCGCCAGATGGGTGTACCCACGGCTAACTTGTCACTGCCGGAGTATAAGCTTCTGCCGGCCAACGGGGTTTACGCCACCTGGGCCAAGGTTGACGGGACGTGGTGGCCAGGCGTGACCAATGTTGGCGTGCGTCCAACCGTTGGCCCGCAAGGTAACCGTCGCATAGAGACACATTTGCTTGGCTTTGATGGTGATCTGTACGGTCACAAGTTACGGCTGACTTTCATCCAGCGTTTGCGGTCTGAACAGCATTTTGCAGACCTCGCTGCCTTGGGGGCGCAAATCCAGGTGGACGCCGAAGCCGGAGCGGAAGCCTTGGCGCGTTATCCTTTTGCCCCGGCCGCGCAGCCTTGGTTCAAGGAACTACCACACACGGCTGACCTGGCAGTACGCGCCTCCGGTAAAACGATAACGGACCTCTTTCGGCAGGCTGCTGCTGCCATGTACAGTTTTATGGCGCAACGTCCTCTCGGCGACCGGTGCGTCCGTCATGTGACTTTGACCACTGCCCCTGATTTAGCCGGCCAACTTGTGGCGTGGCTCAACGAGCTTCTCTACTTGAGCGAGGAGTACGGGGAGCTATACGATACGTTTATCGTGTTTGTGGCTCGTGCGGACCGGGTGGAAGCAATTGTCGGTGGCTGGGCGGTGGGTCGATTCATTGGCAAAATCAAAGCCGCAACATACCACAGCTTAGCTGTTGAGCGGATTGATGACAGTTGGCGGGCGACCCTGATTTTCGACGTCTGAGATGACACTGTGCGATCACGCTCCCCCGAAGCAGGCGTCATAAATATCTTGGAAGACGTGTGGTGCTAAGGGGTACACCAAACGCAACATCTCGCGTGCCACGGCGCGAATTTCCCACTGGGCAGCACTGTCACAGCGCAGGTGGAAGAAATGCCGCAGGGAACGCAAGTTCATACTCATAACTAGGCGCGTTTCGGTAGCGTTGGGCAGGAGGAAACGGGCATCCTCTTTGCGAATGTTTAGCTCGCGCAGTTTTTGATAGGCAGTTTGCAACACTTTCCAAGCGTCGGCCAATATCTCAGCGGCTTCCTCATTGGCTGCAATAGCCGGCGGCACTACCGGCGCCCAGCCTCCTTTTTTCAAAGAAACATAACGTTGACTTTCTTGCGAGTAGCTGGCAATGCGATGGCGTACCAACTGGTGCGAGCAGGTGCGGGAAATTCCCTCGATCAAGAAAGTCACGCTGACGTGCTCAATGATGTCTTCGTGTCCTTCTCGCACGCGGGCGGTGATGAATTCGTCGTTGTGCCCCATCCGCTGCAGGGAACGGTAACAGATCCGGCCGGCGTATTCAATGAGGTTTTCCTGATCTGTCCCACATCCTGAGGATATTGGCTCCGGCAACTGGTCCGGGGATGGGGTGAGTTGGGTGTAAGCTAATAGTTTTACTTGCATCTGCTTTCTCCTTTGCCGCTATTCAGGATAAATGACTTCTCCGGCAGGGGAAGTGATACGGGCAGTTGTAGACGGCGAGCCCATTCTACTAGCAAAACGGCTAATAGGGTAGCTGCGCCGGCAACCAGTAGGGCTGTGTAACAGCTACTTGTAAGGTCAAAGCAGTGTCCGGCAAATTAGGGCCGGGCCCGGCACCTATAGCAAAGGCAGTGCTTAAAAGTCCTGGCAATCATCCTCATCGGCCCTCCGGGGGATTATTTGCCGGCTATAACAGTTAGCCACGAAGAGCGTGATCCCTCGCCAGCACCCCATAGCAATGCGAACAGGAACAGGAGCCAGATTTTATCAATGGCAGGCAATACTGTACTCTACTGTCCAATTTCTGGCTACTTGCCCTACGTTGGTTGTGGCTTGTTGCGCTATAATAGGCGCTATTCTGGAAGCGCCGGCCGTAAATACCACTTGCAGGATGCCGGTAAAAGTTGTAAAATAAAAGTGAGAAACAGGTGTTTGTTTAGTAGTCCCTGACAAAGACTGCAAAAGAGAGCGGTATGATGGCGAGTCGTCTTATGCCTGTTGGTGTATTTGTATGGCATCGCACCCCCTCTATTCAAGTTTATCTGCCTCTTGGATCCTGCCGCGAGTGGACAGTCCCGATGTACGTCGCCGTGCTGTCGTTTCTAAACCTGCACCCAGTGACCCTTGAGAACAACTGGACGGGCTGTAACGGCTCGGGTTAGGCATACCTTTCAGCATGACCCTATCGTGAGGGCCGGGGATGCGTGCGAGGGGAGACAATGGCCGGACCTGTGATGCCAAAAGCAGGGATGAAAGTCACCTTGGCTTTTCCGCCCGCGGATTTGGCGGATACAGTCGAGGGGACTGAAAGCCTGCTCGCGACTAATTATCTGGAAGAGCTGCGTAATCGCATCGCAGCGCTCCTTAACCGCTACCAGCCACCTGAACAGATGGTACTTCTCATCACTGCTTTGGTTGTGGGGATGGGTGCAGGTTTTGGTGCTGTATTCTTTCGTTGGCTTATTTCCTCTGTCCGGACGTTAGCCTTCGAGTGGTTTCCTCGGGGTGCTGGGTTTCTTGGAATTTACTATGTCGTTCTTGCACCCATTATTGGCGGGCTTTTCGTTGGGCCAATGATTTACTTCTTCGCCCGTGAGGCCAAAGGGCATGGTGTGCCGGAAGTAATGGAAGCTATGGCTCTGCATGGCGGTCGCATTCGTCCAATCGTGGTAGTGATCAAATCTTTGGCTTCGTCTATTTGTATCGGCACCGGCGGATCTGTGGGGCGCGAGGGCCCTATTGTACAGATTGGCTCTGCCTTAGGGTCTACATTAGGGCAGATAATGCACCTCTCGGACAAGCGTGTTCGTAATCTGGTGGCTTGTGGTGCGGCAGGCGGCATAGCTGCAACTTTTAACACACCAATCGCCGGCGTTTTCTTCGCCTTGGAGATTGTTGTAGGGGAGTTCAGCGCAGGTTACTTCAGCAGCGTGGTCATAGCAGCAGTAACTGCCAGTGTTATAGGGCGGGTTTTCCTGGGAAATACACCATCATTCCCTGTGCCGTCCTATACTATCGTCAGTGCCTGGGAATTTGGGTTTTATGCGATATTGGCTGTTTTGGCGGCGTTGACTGGCGTGATTTTCGTTCACCTTCTCTACAAAACTGAGGATCTCTTTAATGCCCTGCCAGTCGTGGAGTACGTGAAGCCAGCGATCGGAGGGCTATTTGTCGGTCTGATTGGCCTTTTCTTCCCCCAGGTGTTTGGGGTTGGCTATGACACTATAGAGGAAGGTTTGCTCGACCAACTGGCTGTATGGCTCACAGTTGTGCTTTTGTTTGTTAAGCTCTTTGCTACCTCCATAACGCTTGGCTCTGGCGGCTCGGGAGGTATTTTTGCTCCATCCATGTTCCTTGGTTCTATGTTGGGGGAGACGTTTGGAGCCCTTGTTCACTACCTGTGGCCTGCTGTGACTGCCAATCCTGGCGCTTATGCTTTGGTAGGCATGTCTGCTGTGTTCGCCGGCGCTGCCCATGCTCCGATTACCGCTATTGTCATCCTTTTTGAGATGACTGATGATTACCGCATTATCCTGCCACTTATGTTGGCTACGGCTATTAGTACTGCGCTGGCCAGCCACCTCCTGCATCAGGGGTCTATCTACACCATCAAATTATTCAGACGTGGCATCAGGATAGAACATGGGCATGATATTGACGTGATGCAAAGCGTGCTTGTTGGTGAAGTCATGACACGTGATGTTGACACCGTGCCCGCCACGATGAGTTTGCCGGATCTGGAACAGGAGTTCCAGCGGACTGCGCACCATGGATTCCCTGTCCTGGATGAAAATGGCGAGTTGTTTGGGTTAATCACCCTGCAAGATTTGCGTAACGCTCTGGTTAGCCCGTCGGCAAGCACTTTGACGGCGGCGGACATTGCTACACGTTCCCCGCTTGTCGCTTATCCTGATGAGCCGGTATGGGCAGCCTTGAGGCGTTTGGGCAGGCGTGACGTGGGGCGGTTGCCAGTGGTAGATAGGAGCAATTCCCGCAAGTTGCTGGGCCTTGTGCGCCGGAGTGACATCGTTCGTGCGTACAATGTCGCTATCGTCCGCAAAGCGAAGATGCAGCAACGCAGAGAGCAATTGAAATTAGCGCGACTAAACAGTACCAGGTTTGTGGAGATCAAACTGTGTCAAGACTCACCAGCGGGGGGCAAGAAAGTGGCTGAACTGCACATCCCTCGGGAATGCGTCCTGGTTGCTATCCGGCGTGGCCGTCGCGTTATCATACCCCATGGCGACACGCTCCTGTATCCTGGTGATTTAATTACTGCCTTTGTAGAGGATAATAAAACATCCACTTTGCGTCAATGCTTTGGTAGCATGGAGGGAACCGATCATGAACATAGCTGGACTGCGGTAGAATAGAACCACAGTTGCTTGTGCGGTTCGCCGACGGTCCCTGATATTGGATTTCTGGTAAGTGGCGAGAGGCCGCCAAGGTCCAAGAAAAATGCTGATGATGCGTTATTCTGACGAGTGGAGCAATAATCGTGCCGGTTTCTGACCAGCCAATTACCCCATTTTTAGGCGCTTACAGCGCCAACATCGACAAGAATTGTCGATATTCGACCTACCAGACCGAATAAATTGGTGGCGCTCAAAAGTAGTGTGATGAGCGGGGAAACGCTGCGAACTGCTTGCACTTACCCATTTGGAGTATCGGATGAATCCGACACTCCAGGCGGGCTGACGCCCGCCGGACCGGAAGTCGGATTGGCAAGAACGCTCTTTCGACGAAAGAACAGTCTCGATCAGAGGACGTTCTGTTCGGCGCCTGCGGTTCTCTTCAAGTACATTCCCGTAGCCGCAATCCCGATCGATGGAATCTTCTTACAACGTTGGCTGTTCTTGTTGGTTGAGCCAGGGGCAGAAGCGGCGTTCTAAAGCGTCGACGATAAGGTAAAGCAGCAATCCCAGTAAACTCATAGCGACTACCCCGGCGTACATCTCTGTGTACGCTAAGCGTCCCCAGGTTTCTACGATGATATAATAGCCTAAGCCAGAAGTGGTAGCGAAGGACTCGGCGAAGAACAACACTGCTACGGCGGTACCGATGCTGACTCGAAGCGCCGTCAATGCTGCCGGGAGGCAGGCTGGCAGATAGACGAAGCGCAACAATGCCCGCCGGCCACCGCCCAAAGAGCGCACCGAGGCAATAAGCTCCGGCCGTAAATTGCTGGCGGCGTCCCGTACCACCACCAAAATTTGGAAGAAGAGGATTAACGAGATAATGAAGACTTTCGAGAAGTTGCCCACGCCGAGAAAAAGGATAATTATGGGTAGGAAAACAATCTTCGGGATGGGGTAGAGCAAGTAGATAAACGGAGAAAACAGCCGGTTCAGCCGCTTGCTTTGCCCCAGTGCCAGGCCTAAAGGGGTTGCCAGCACCACGCTGATAGCGATGCTGGCTAATACCCGGCCGAAGCTGACTAAAAAGTGATAGCCTAAGCTGCCTATCATCCCACGGGCAAATGTTAGCAAGACAACTCCTGGTGCCGGTAGTACTGTTAACTTCAGCAAAATGGCTAATAATTCCCAAATGACGATGATGATGGTAGTGGCGATGGCGATATCACGCCGTTTCATGTTGTTGCTCCTGTAATATACGGCGTAGAGCGTTGCATTGGGCGAGGAAATGCGCCTCTCGCCGGTAATTGGTTTGGCCCGCATCAGAGTTGGCGAAGACAAGCGGCTTGCTGTTGATGCCATTATGCAGCACTAAGATGTGCTGTCCGATGTAGATTGCCTCCTCGATGTTGTGAGTCACTAAGACTGTAGTCAATTGCGTTTCCTGCCAGAGCTCTAATGTGAGGCGCTGCAAGTTTTCCCGGGTCAGGGCGTCCAAGGAAGAGAAAGGCTCATCCATTAGCAAGACATCCGGCTGCAGCGCCAAGGTGCGGGCAATGGCGGCCCGTTGCCGCTGCCCACCGCTGACCTGGTTGGGGTAATGGCTGCTTACTTCGGAGATGCCTAATCGCTGTAGCCAACGCTCTACTTGCTGTGTCACCTTGTCCGGTTTGTCTTGCCAGCGGCTCTGTTTGTAAAATCGTTGGATGCGTAGCCCTAAAGCCACGTTCTCCCGGATGGTAGCCCAGGGCAATAGACCGTAATCCTGCAGAATCAGGCCTGTGCGGCCGCGGTGCGCTTTGCGAGGAACGTTTTCCCTGGCGACGCGAATATGCCCTTGTCGCGGGCGTAGCAACCCAGCAATTAAGTATAGCAGGGTGCTTTTGCCGCAACCGGAAGGCCCGATGACAGCCCAGCTTTCGCCGGCGGTGACGTGCCAGGAGAAGTCATGGAAAATAGGTGTTTTATCCGTGTAGGCGAAAGTGAGTCCATTGATGTCGATCATAATGTGGCGTTGTTGTTGGCAGGCACGGCGCATTTTTCTGGCGCGCCGTGCTTGTTGTTTTAGCCTTTACGGCTTCAAATTGGTCGCTACCACCGCTTGGTAGTCCAATGGCTTGTCGATGAGCTTTTTGGAGAGCATCCAGTCGCTGACATCTTTGACTTCCGCTTCGGTTGGCAGCAGGTTGACCGGGTAGGTTGGCACCTGGTAGCTCTCTTTAATAAATGGCGGGACCCTTCCCTTTTCGAGCAAAAGCGCTTTGTAGCTGTTGGGGTGGGCGTTAATTTCTGCAGCGGCTTTGTACCAGGCCTGCATGAATTTGGCCACGGTATGTGGTTTGGCGTTTAAGGATTTGCTGCTAAAAACTAATAGAGACTGAGCGTACTGTGGGTGTTGGCTGTCATCGACAATGAGCTTAGCGCCTTTTGCCATAGCGCCACTGGCCAACGGCTCCGGTAGAGTTGCCGCTTGTACTTTCCCTTGCATGAGCAGCTCAAAACGGACTGGGATTTGGGTCACTTCCGTGATTTTGATCTCCTCTGGTGTGAGTCCTTCTGCTTCCAGCAGCCGGTCGGTGATGTATTCGATGACAGTGTGCTGTGAAATGGCTACCGGTACCCCTTTCATCTCCGCCGGGGTTTGCACTTTGCTTTGGGGTGAGGCGAGCAGTCGGAATTGTGGTGTGCTGCTGGTGGCGTGCATAATGGTGCCTACGACTTTCAGTTCGGTGTTGTCGCGGTCGAATAAACCGACGCTGATCAGGTCTGCAAGAGCGCCATCCACCTGGTTTGTTTGCAAAAGGGTGTCTCGCTCTTGGGCACTTTTCACGAAAATTGCCTTTGCCTGGAGTCCTTCGTCGGCGAAGTATCCCTTTTGTTGAGCCACGTAATAGGGCAGAGCGTCCATGATTGGGAGGAGAGCGACTTTGAGACTGCTATCTTCCTGTTTTTGGCATGCGGTCATGGTTGGTAGGACCAGTGCCAAAGCTAACAAAAAAAGTAACCAACGTTTCATAAGAATAACTCCTTTGAAAATAGCCCCCCGCCCCCCAATTCTGAGGGTGTGTTTCTCCCCCCAAGGTTGGGGGATAGGGGGCGTTTTCATTCGCTGTGGTGTGCCCGCACAGGCAGGCCACAG
>WFQT01000067.1 GCA_015486895.1 Anaerolineae bacterium | reverse complement strand
GATGCATATCGACCCGAACAAAGTTTACTTAGCAACTATTGAAACCGACAAAGGGCTGATTGTCGCCGAGCTATATGCCAAGGAGGCGCCGCAGAGCGTGAATAACTTTGTGACGCTGGCGAATTTGGGCTTTTATGATGGACTGACTTTCCACCGGGTGGAACCAGGTTTCGTGATTCAGGGAGGTGATCCGTTGGGTAACGGCTCTGGTGGTCCCGGCTATACGGTCCCGGCCGAGATCGGCAAGAAGCATTTGTTGGGTGCTTTAGCTTATGCTCGCACCGGCGATCAGGTAAACCCGCAGCGGCGTTCCAGTGGCAGCCAGTTCTACATCACTTTAGCGCCTACGCCTTTTTTGGATGGCGCTTATACGGTCTTTGGCCAGGTGGTGAAAGGGATGAGTGTGGTACAGAAGATTGCTGTCGGGGATAAGATCAAACGGATTACCATCACTGAGACGGATGTTTCAAAATTGCCGACGCCGGCACCGAGCCCTACACCGGCGCCGCCCAAAGCGCCAGAACCATCATCAGGTCGTCCTTTGAGTGCTCTGCCATTGGCACAGAAAGAGAATCTTTACAACCGGCCACCGGCAACCTCCATTGACCTGGGGAAACAGTACCAGGCGATTTTCCACACAGAGAAAGGGGATATCCAGGTGCAGTTGTGGCCTAGAAAGGCTACGGAGGCAGTGAACAATTTTGTTGTCCTGGCTAACCTGGGCTATTACGATAACTTTCCTTTCAATTTTGTGCAGGAAGGGCAGTTGGCACTGACCGGTTCCCCCGGAGATCGGCCCAGTAGCGATATTGGGTACAGCATTATGGCCACGACCGGCTTGACGTTGACGGCCGGCTCTTTGGGTGTCTGGGTGACACCGGCATCAACCTCCCGCCCCGGTTTGCCCAGCGGAAGTCAAATCTTTATCGCTTTGGCCGATATGGGCAACGCCAGGAACCAATTTCCGTCTTTTGGGCAAGTGATAAAAGGAATGGACGTGGCTAAATCACTGCGCAGCGGTGATATGATCAAGAGTGTTGAGATTGTGGAGAAATAGTGTCTCGGGTAGCTTTGCTTGATAAGCTGCAGCAACGTATTCGCCGTTACCAAGTAGCAGCGCGACTTCTCGCGCTGCTACTTCTCATTGCCCTGACGGTTCTAATTGCCTGGTTACTGCGTCACGGCTTTTTCCAGGTGATGGGCTATCCCGGCGTGTTTCTGAGTAGCTTCCTGAGCAGTGCTACCGTGGTTGTGCCGGCGCCGGGCATGGCGGTGACTATGGCCATGGGGGGAGTGCTGAATCCGTTCTTGGTTGGACTGCTGGCGAGCCTTGGCGATACGTTAGGGGAGACGACTGGCTATCTGGCCGGTGCCGGTGGTCAGGTCGTCATTCCTGACAACGAACGCTACCGGCAAATCCAGGGCTTGATGAGTCGGTATGGGCCGGTGGTATTGTTCCTCTTGGCGCTGGTGCCTAACCCGTTTTTTGACTTGGCTGGCATCTCTGCCGGTGCTTTGCGCTACCCACTGTTGCGCTTTTTCCTCTGGACGTGGGTAGGCAAATTGGGCAAGGGGCTATTTATTGCTTATATGGGTGCAGAGATGGCTCGTATGCTGGCCCCTTACTTTCCTTGATGGTGGCGGAGGGGGTGACTTGTTATTGAAGAAACTAACATTAACGCAGCGACTGGCTCGTGCCTGGCTGCGCCTTTGGGGTTGGCGGGTGGAAGGCCGGGTGCCAAAGATGACAAGATACGTGGTTGTAGGGGCGCCACATACTTCAAACTGGGATTTTGTCTGGATGTTGTTGGCGATGCTTGCCTTGGGGGTTCGCCTTAACTGGGTTGGGAAAGATGAGCTCTTTCTCGGACCAGTGGGTGGGTTGATGAAACGGTTGGGTGGCATCCCTGTGAACAGGCGCTCGCACAATAATTTTGTTGCCCAGGTAGCGGAAACAATCAGGCATAGTGAGAAGCTGGCGTTAGTTATTACCCCCGAGGGCACTCGCGGTAGAAGCCCATACTGGAAAACCGGTTTTTATTACATTGCTCTGGGTGCCGGGGTGCCAATCGTTTTAGGCTTCATGGATTACCGACGCCAGGTGGTAGGGCTTGGTCCTACATTGATGCCTACAGGCGATATTGAGGCGGATATGAAACCTATTCGCGAGTTCTACGCTGGCATGGTTGGCAAGTTCCCGCGGAATCAGGGAGAGATTAAGATTCGTCCCCGAACACCGTAATACTGCTGTGAGGGCTGATGTCCTGAAGCACGTTGTCGTCGGATATCTGCTCAGGCGAGGACAGGGTGTTTTTCTGTGGCTGAAGCAGAAAAGCCAGAGTCCAATAAGGGAATAAGGTAAATGGCTGATACGTTGACGTCCTACAAATTGGAGGAAGCGCTGGTACAATCAGGTTGCCCTATTTGTCGCTTAGCCGAGCAGAATGTGATGGCTTATCTGGATAATCTGATTTACGAACAAGTTAATGATGGCAAGACGAGAGCGGAAATTTTGGCGGCGGGGGGCTTCTGCCGTCATCATGGACAACAGCTTGTCCGTCAAGGTGGGGCGTTAGGAGTTGCCATTATTCACCGGGATCTGGTAAGGCAGACGATAGAATTATTGCCGGGGAGTAAGTTTCATTCTCCATCGTTGCTGCCCTGGGTACACGGGCTGTATCCTGTCGCCGGCTCGGGACAGGAGCTGGCCGCGGCGCTGGCGCCGGAAGGCGAGTGTCCCGCTTGCCGTCGTGGTCATGAAGCGGCTGATTTGTACTTGCGGGAGCTTCTTGCTCATTTGGAGCAATTCCGACCTTTGTTCCGGGCCGATAATGCTTTGT
>WFQT01000066.1 GCA_015486895.1 Anaerolineae bacterium | reverse complement strand
GCGCAATCTATGCCACTTGTCCAATCCGTGGTTCTCTTTGTGAGGCTGTTATAAAGCTGGGAGGTTGTTTTGAAAGCAGACAAAAAACGTTTTATGCCGTCACTGGCAACTTTGTCCGGCGAGACGGCGGACATTTATTTTCCTCGCGCTAAGGAGATTCTGGAAGCTGAGGGGATGGATCCCAACGTTGTGATGGAGATTTTCCCCTCGCAGGCCGGTCTGCTTTGCGGCATTGAGGAGGTTAAAGCCTTGTTGGCTCGTGTCCTGCCGGCGGAGGCGGAAGTTTATGGTCTGGAGGAAGGCGTTCAGGTTGATGCTAAGGAAGTTGTTCTGCGCATTCACGGCCCCTATCGGGCTTTTGGTGTCTATGAAACGGCCATCTTGGGCATATTAGCTCACGAGACTGGCTGGGCTACGGCTGCCAGAGCATGCGTAGATGCAGCCGGCGACGTCCCGATTTTGCACTTTGGCGCCCGCCATGTCCACCCGGATGTGTCTGCCCGCTTGGAATATGCGGCCGTTGTAGGAGGTTGTGTTGGCTGTGCCACCTCTGCCGGGGCTACATTGGCGGGCATTACAGCCTCGGGTACAGTGCCCCATGCTTTGGTGCTTTGCTTTGGTGACACGGTGCGTACGATGGAATCTTTTGACCGGCATATGCCGCCGGATGTCAAGCGTATTGCTTTGGTGGATACTTTCAAAGATGAAGCGGAGGAGTCCTTGCGGGTAGCGCGTGCTTTGGGCAAGCGCTTGTGGGGTGTGCGCTTAGATACGCCTGCTGAACGAGGCCGGGTCACTGCTGATCTTGTCAAGGAAGTGCGTGCCCGCTTAGACCAGGCTGGGTTCGAGCATGTACGCATTGTGGTGAGCGGAGGGATAACGCCGGAGCGCATTCGCTATTTCAAGCAACGGGGTGCGCCTGTGGATTCTTTTGGTGTGGGCAGCTTCATTTCCGGGGCGCCGCCCATTGACTTCACGGCTGACCTGAAAGAGATTGATGGGGTGGCTATCGCCAAGCGGGGACGCATTCCCGGCATCACGCCGAGTCCCCGTCTGCTACGTTGGTCCCTGGCGTCGGAAAATTAACACTGGCCAATTGCGCCCGGCCATTCTGAATAGCGGCCGGGCTTTTCTCGTGTAAAGAGGCAGGTTGCCTTTCATGCGGTTTCATTTGTGGCAGTTTCTACTCTTGGTAATATCGTTGACGGTGGGAACGGCGAGCGTTGCTCCGCCGCCACTGCCTTTGGGGCCGGAAACGCTGACCCCCACCCCTGGAACTTGGCCACCCTTGCTCGGCGAGTGGAATTTTTCCTTCCGTACGGCTGCCGATAGCAGCGGTTCTGGCCGGGACGGCCTATCGACACATTTACAGTATCTCCCCGGCTATCGTTGTTGGGGCGCTTCCTTTGCTGCCGCGGATAGCGAACTGAGTCTGCCCGTGGCCGATTTGCCGGATCGTTCGGATTTCACTTTGGCATTCTGGTTTCAACCTCAGCCGACAGTGAATTATGCCACGTTGTGGCATGACGATGTGTTTTGGCTGTACCTTGCCCCTGCCCAACAACAACTTGTTTGGTCGGGCTGGCAGAACGGCTGGCAGACTATCACCACGACTTTGCCCATGACTGCCACCTGGCGGCATGTCGCGTCCATTTATGATGGCACATCTATGCGTCTCTACCTGGATGGCAACGAAATGGGCATGCTGCCCGTGAGCGGATTGGCCGGGAATGGGGATATCACCATAGGCCGTTGGTATGATTTCTATTACAAAGGTATGGTGGATGAGATTCAGCTTTATGGTGGGGCCCTGACTGCTGCTCAGGTGGGCGCTTTAGCTACTATGCCTCCCTCGGCGGATTGCCCGCCGACTCCAACGCCGACACCCACAATGACTCCAACGGCGACGGCAACGTCGACTTCGACCCCTACGCCTACTGACACACCGACGCCGACACCAACTTCTACGCCGACAGCAACGCCTACCCCCACGGCAACACCCACGCCTACCCCTACGGTCACTCCCACCTGGACGCCTACACCGACGTGCCAGGCAGATTATTTTGAACCCGACGACAACCGGACTGAAGCGAAACGGATTTATGGCAGTACCTCTCAGCCACATACTTTTTCTTCTCTGGATGACCATGACTGGCTTTACTTCGATAGCCATCAGACCTTGCTGTACCAGTTTGTGCTGACGAATCTGCCTGTCGGGCGTCTAGCAGAAGCTTCTTTGTACGTGGGCGGGAGTGATACACCTTTAGCTACTACGAGCGGCGAAGCACCATTGATTTTGTACTGGCGAGGAGAAGCGGAGCGCCGCTATTATTTGCGCTTGCGTCCTTTGAGCCGCAACAGCTATTGCCAGCAGTATCGAGTACTGCTTCGGGACCAGTTGTGGCAATGGGTACCGCTCTTATTGAGCAGCTACGAATTTCCCCCAACACCAACGCCAACTCTGACGGCGACGGTGACGCCTACTGCCACGCCGACGGCGATCGCCTTTTTGCCCCGGGAAACTGCCTGGCAGCCCTTGTCGGCGTCGCCGGTGGGCATGGCTGTGGCCGGCGAGAATCTTTTCATCAGTGAGGAAGCAGGCAGGCTGGCCGCTTTTCATGTTTCTACTTTGACGCCGTTGGTAGGGGGGGATGTGGGTCTGTCCGGACTTCTGGCGGCGCAGGGGGAAAAAGTGTTGTTGCTGGACAGGACGGATGGCCGGGCCGGGATTGTTTCCTTGCCGGGGGGGCAGCTCTCATTTCAGGCTGTTGAGCCGTTAGGCGGCCAGCCGTTGGCGCTTGTTGCGGTAAGCGACGGTTGGTGGGTTAGCCGTTGGTGGCCCCCGGCGCTGGTACACTACGGCCTCGATGCTGGCGCTATTGACGTGCGACGGCCACTGACAGAGCCATTGGCGTCTCTGGTTCCGGACATGGCTGGGGATGGTTTCTGGGG
>WFQT01000065.1 GCA_015486895.1 Anaerolineae bacterium | reverse complement strand
TGCCAGGTGGGACGATTGCCCCGCAAACAAACCTTTTTTGTCCTGCAGTGGGCTCGGCTGACGCGGCGCGGGCCCGACTCTGTAGCGGCTTTCTAACCCACGCTGTAGCTGGTCTTGAGCAGGTGCGGACTGCCTTGGCCTCCGGCTGTTGTCATCTTGGCTTATAACGAGGTCAATGGCTTTTTCGCGGAGGAGGTCCGTTGGGACTGATAGCAGTGTTCGGAGAGAAAGACTTCGCCAACGGCCATCAGTAGTCTCACATGAATGAAACAGTTGGCCCCTTACTGGTAAAAGCCTGCGTCCCAGATTTGCCCGAAAGACGACGCTCAGTGCCCCGTTGACAACGTTCGCAACAAATGGCCATGGTGTCAAACCGGCCGGTTTCCCTCCCGCCACTACCAAGAGCGCCACATGACTGGTCAGATGTCATGGTTTGTCGTATAATAGTGGTGTGTGGCTTCGGATCACTGCCACATCCGGCATGACTGAAGATGAACCCATGAGCGCCGGCTGCTATATGCCCCATGCAAAAGCGGCAGCAATTGATATCCTTGTTAGCGACACAGGGAACCTTTCCATAACCTCCGATCTCGCCCGCTTGCAGGCCATGACCGGCAGCTTTCGCACAAGCTGAAGTCTGGTCATATGGAATGAGCACTGTCGTTGTTGGCGCCGGGCTAACCATTTTGCCAGGGGATATCGTCGAGTTCGGTTTCCGTCACAAGGAGAAGAAATCATGTCAAAATTATTCCGTGCTCTCTTGCTGTTGTCTGTTTCCATTCTTTTCTCCGGGGTGGTTGTTGCGTCGGCCGCGACCACCGAAAAGGAGCCCAACAATACACCCGCTCTGGCCAATAGGCTGACCAAGTATGCTCCCGCGGAGGGCGCCATCGAGCCGGTGGGGGATGTGGATTATTTCAAGGTCAAAGGGGTCAACACGCTTTGGGGCATGGTTGCCCTGTTGGACACAAGCGGCTCGACGACAAGTCAAAATGGCGTCCTCATAGCTTATGCGCCTGATGGCACGACCGTCCTGCAGCGCGACGAAAGCGGGCCGGGCAAGAAAGCAGTGATTGCCTGGGCACATTATACCGGCTCGGATGATCATTTTCTGCGGGTGAACGAAGTGGGCAACGACCAACGGATCAGCCACTATGCGTTGCATTATTACGAGCTTCCCATAGGCACACCCGGCGACGAATATCCAGAGCAAGAACCCAATAACACGCACACGACTGCAAATACGTCGGCCATCGTCAACAGAGGTGTCATTAGCCGGACGAATGACGTGGACTGCTACGCGATTTATGCCAGGGCTAACCAGAAAGTGTTATTTGTCCTCAACGCCGATCCCGAGGGAGATGGCGGCCCGGCCGATTTCGTCCTTGACCTGTACAAGAGCGACGGCACACTTTGGGCCAGCGCCGATCGCGCCGGGCCCGGCGGCAATGAGTACATGGACGAGCGGACTATCCCGCAAGACGGCGTTTACACCTACTGCGTGCGGGCCAAGAGCGGCACCGGCCCTGACGCTACTTATCTCTCCGGGCCCATTCGTGATGGATCGTACTATCAGCCTTCTTTTCAGTTCGATTTGCGCTGGGACAATTCCCGGCCCGGCCATTACGCGCGCGTTGGCGATGAGATGCGCTATACGCTGACGTTCACTTACACGAATCCGCTGACGATACCGGGACCATTCAAATTGTATGTCTATTATCAGCCCGCTTGCCAGAGCGTAATAGACAACGGTCAGGCGGATCATCAGGGGACGGATTCTTTCGAATGGCGTTACGACGACCTGCCTCCTCACACGATGATCACCAAGACTTTTACCATGCGCGCTGAAGCGTCTTGTTCCGACGCAATTTCCTTCGATGTTTCCCTGGATTACTACGACACGGGGTGGGGCAAACGTTCGTACTACATCATCGGACAGGGTATCTATTTTCCGCTGGTGATGCGGTAAGCTCCGGCAGACATGTTCTCTTGGAAAGCTGCTGTGACGGGGAAGCAAAGAAGCGAAGTATCAGGAAACTTTGTCGGGTGGCCTTGTGAGAGCATGCGATCAGGCCTCCCGAATCGCACAATCGGGAGGCCTGTGAAAACTCACTGATGCCTTCGTAACATCAAAGGCATCGATGTCTTGTATCCCAGCCTGCCGGCCTCACACCAGTACCCAAGACACGCATTGTAGTGGGAACTGGAGGTAGTGCCTGTGCCCGTCTGCCCCACGGTGAACTGGGCGGCATAGTGCGTGGAGTTGCTGTCACCGCCGCCACTTCCGGTGAGGGACGTAGACCAATTCACCTGATAGTGGGTCGATGACATGGCCAGGGCAGTCCCGGCAAACACCAGCACGATGATCAGCCCCACCAGAATCGATATCCTTTTCATGGCCGCCTCCTCAGTTGTGCCTCAGGGTCACGCGCACCCCGCCGATCTGGACGTAATGGGAATCGTCGGAGAAATGAAGATTCAGGAAAAGCCCCAGGATGCCCTGATTGGCGGAAAGGGAGTGGTTGACGATAAGCGAATAGCTCGAAGCAACGGTAGCCTTGTGATCCGTGCTGCTGGAGATCAATGACGTGCCGCTGTCTGCGTCTGTCTGCACGTTAAGGTAAGTACCGGTGATATATCCGTTGCTGCCGTCCTGGCACTTGTAGTAAACCCTAATGCTTTCCACTTTGACCGGCTGGCCGTAAAGGACACCTGGCAGGGTGATGGGAATGTAGATTGTCTTAATTATTCCCGACTGGCTGCCCCGCCATATTCTTACGGAGCCGTTGGTCTGGACATCCCAACGGGTAGAGTCGCTGTTGACGTTCTTGACGAATGCGTACCCGGGCACGAAGACGTACGATCTGGCGCTGCTCTTGAGGACACCGGTACCCCCAAGGGAGAGCGCCGTCCCGCTGTTGCTGTAAGCGTACACCCCGATGCCGCCGCCGGTGTTTTCTCCGGACACTCCGGCGTGATTGGCGGCGGCATCGGGGTGTACGCTTACAGC
>WFQT01000064.1 GCA_015486895.1 Anaerolineae bacterium | reverse complement strand
TTATCATTGTGGGTATGGTGGGCGCGTATTTCACCTACGCTCGCCGGGATTTGTACATTTAGTGGTCTACCACTCTCCCAGCACTGCCGCGGGCCATGGCGTGCGATTATCCAGCACGACTACATTGGCTGGTGTCGGTGGGGGCCTGAAAAAACGCTTCACCGCGGCCAATTATCGGGGAAAGTGTGTAGATGGACGTGGTCTCAAGGCTGGCGTGGCCTTGGAGTTCCTGGATGTACAGGATTCTTAGTAAAATCCTTGCTCCTGCTCTTGACAAATCGCTTTACACCCGCTATAAGGGAAGGGCTTTCAAAAAATGTCTCGATAGGTCCTCACTGGGAAGATAAGGATAAAATGCCAATAACTATTTACGACGTGGCGAAGAAAGCGGGGGTTGGTATTGGGACTGTCTCTCGCGTGCTCAACGATAGTCCTAAGGTACGTATAACAACTCGCAATCGCGTCATGGCCGCCATCCAGGAACTTCATTACCACCCTAACCCTATGGCCCAGAGGATGGCCTATGGCAAGACGTTAGCCATTGGCGTGATTACCCGATTCTTCACCCGCCCTTCCTTCGTGGAGCGGCTCCGAGGGATTGAGGCATCGGTGGCGGAAAGTGAATACGATCTGATTGTGTACAATGTGGAGACATTAGCCAAGCGAGAACGCTATTTCCGCACTGTGCCTATGAGCCACCGGGTGGACGGTCTTATCATCATTTGTCTTCCCCCCACTGATGCCGACGTGGAACGGTTTATCGAGGAGAAACTGCCCACGGTACTGGTAGATACATACCATCCCAACTTGAGCCGTGTCGTCGTGGATGATGTTTCGGGAGGGAGAATGGCCACCCAATATTTGATCTCCTTAGGACATCGCAAGATCGCCTACTTAAGCGACCCGCTGAATGATCCTTTAGCAAGCCCTTTCCGCTTTACCTCTTCCCTTTATCGTTACCAAGGCTATAGGCAGGCGTTAGAGGAGGCTGAGATACCGTTTGTGCCGAGGTACCATCAAGCTGCGGAACACAGCCTCTATCAGGCTAAAGTCTTAGCACATAGGCTTCTTTCTTTGCCCGATCCCCCCACGGCAATTTTTGCCGCCAGCGATACTCAGGCCATGGGGGCACTGGAAGCCGCTCGAGAGAAAGGCATCCGGGTGCCCGAGGAGTTGTCCGTTATTGGCTTTGATGATATCGAAATTGCAGCTTACTTACGCTTGACCACCATCCGCCAGCCGTTATATGAAAGTGGCTTACGCTCAGTGGAGATTCTACTTTCACATCTGGATCGCCCCCAAGAGCAACCACGACAGGTTAACTTGGCACTTGAGTTAGTCATTCGCGACACAACGGCGCCTCCACGCCATTGATGTATAGTGTCTTCCTTATAGTCTCGTTTCGAGCGATTGTCAGGCGCTGCATTTTCTTAGTGCCTTACCAGTGAAATCCTTGTACACTGGGCAAAGATTTGGTGCAGAGGGAGAAGATTAGCCACAGATTGCGCAGATTAAAGAATTTAAAAATCTGTGTTAATCCGTGTAATCTGTGGATCGTTTCTTCACCTCGACAGGTCCACGATGAGCTTTTTGGTTCTGGCTTGGCCAGGTTAGGAAGTGGAGTTATAGTGTACGGTGTCAGAAAATGAGCCACAGTTACCCTCATTAAGTAAAAATCGAGGGAAGTCTGTGTTAATTTGTGCAATCTATGGTGAAGATGGCTCGGTCGAGCCTAAAACATCATTTTCGTCAGACTCCAGTAATGAATTCAATATTCAGCCTGCAGGTGTAATGCCTAACTGCGGGTAACACAAGCAAGCAAAGGAGCAACAAGGGTGGATTTATTGCACTGGCAGCGCTATGACACTCCCAAGGATGTGGCTGAGGTGCTTGCCTTGCTATTCGCTGCCGGGGAAGAGGGACGTATCATTGCCGGAGGCACCGACCTGGTGTTAGAGATGAAACGAGGCGTGCGCCGGCCTGCCAGGCTCATTGATATCAGCCGCATCCCTGGCTTAGACCAGGTTACTCACGGCGCCGATGGTCTCATTCACATTGGGCCCATGGTGACCCACAACCAGGTAGTAGAAAGCGCACTGTTGCGCCAGTATGCTTTGCCTCTGGTTCAAGCCAGTTGGGAGGTGGGCGCTCCGCAGATTCGTAACCGGGGCACTGTGGCCGGAAACTTGATCACAGCTTCTCCGGCTAACGACACTATTGCGCCCCTCTGGGCGCTGGATGCTGAAGTGGTGCTTGCTGACCGCCGAGGGCGCCGGACATTGACATTCCCACAGTTTTTCACCGGCTTTCGTCAGGTGGATTTGCGGCAGGGCGAGATGGTGCTGGACATTCGCTTCCGGCCATTGACCCGGCGGCAGCGGGGAATCTTCTTGAAATTGGGCCTCCGGCGGGCACAAGCGATTTCTCTTGTCAATGTGGCGATAGTGTTAACTTTTGAGGAGTTGCTTTCCCCTAACCGGCCGGTGGGCGAAAACCACATCACGGATGCCCGTGTCACTTTGGGGGCTGTTGCGCCGACGATAATTCGCTCGCCTGGCGCTGAGGCAGCTTTAATCGGACAGCGCTTGCTCCCGGAGGTGATTGCCGAAGCCGCTGAGGCCGCGGCTGCGGATAGTCGTCCCATTGATGATTTGCGTGCCACTGCTGTCTATCGCCGGGACCAGGTGCGCGTGTTGACGACCAGGGCTTTGCAAGCTATCGCCAGCGGGGAGGCGGAGAAGACTTTGCCGGAACGGGCGGTGAAACTTTGGGGCAAAATGGATGGACGCTTGCCCTTTGTTGCCGGTGCTACCCCGGCCAACAGTCATACCAGCACTAACGATGTCATCGAAACGGTCGTAAACGGCCGGAAAGTACGCTGGGAAGGTGCCGGGCATTTGACGCTATTGGATGCCCTGCGGGAATACGGTCACTTACGGGGGCCGAAGGAAGGGTGCGGCGAAGGGGAGTGTGGTGCCTGCACAGTCTGGTTGGATGGAAAGGCAGTCATGAGCTGCCTGGTTCCTGCGCCCCGGGCCCATGGCGCTGAGATTGTCACCGTGGAAGGCCTTTCGTACGGCGGCGAGATTCATCCCCTGCAACGTGCTTTTGTCCAGCAGGCAGGTGTGCAGTGCGGATTTTGCACGCCGGGGATCATCATGTCTACGGCTAAACTGCTGGAAGAAGTGAAGCACCCGACGCGTGAGGAAATTAAAGATGCCTTAGCCGGAAATCTATGCCGCTGTACTGGCTATGTGAAGATTTTGGATGCCGTGGAATTTGCTGTGCGAGAAATGACGGAGTGAGCTATGAACATCGTTGGTAAATCCATTCAACGCTTTGATCTCTTAGACCGGGTTACCGGCAAGGCCATGTATCCTGCCGACATCGACATATCCGGCCAACTGCACATGAAAGTCCTTTTCGCCGGCAAGCCTTTTGCTCGGGTGTTAGCCATTCACAAAGAAAAAGCACTGGCGTACCCCGGCGTAGTGGCCGTCCTGACCGCTGAAGACGTGCCGGTGAACGAATACGGCCTCATTACAAATGACCAGCCGGTGCTGGTGGGGCCGGTGCCCAACGGCAAGCCTGGCAGCGACCTGGTGCGCTTCCCCGGCGACCAGGTGGCGTTGGTAATAGCTGCTACGGAGGAGGCCGCTGCTGCCGGCCGGGATCTGGTGGAAGTGGTGTACGATGAATTGCCATTCGTTGATAGTTGTGAGGACGCTCTGGCTCCGGAGGCGCCGAAAGTACATCCGGAGTTAGATATCCCCGGCAATGTTTTGGCGGCGCAGCGCATCGTGCGTGGGGATGTAGATGCGGCTTGGTCAGAAGCGGATGTCATCGTGGAGGCAGATTATTTTACGAGCACCCAGGAACATGCTTACCTGCAGCCGGAAGCTGGTGTCGCTTACCTGGACGAAGAGGGTCGGGTTGTGGTGGTTGTGGCCGGTCAGTACACCCACGAAGACCGGCGGCAGATCGCCCATGCGTTGGATTTGCCAGAGGAACAGGTGGTGGTGCGCTATCCGGCCATCGGCGGCGCTTTTGGTGGCCGTGAGGATATGTCTATCCAGATTGTGTTGGCGTTAGCGGCCTGGAAAGTTGACCGGCCGGTGAAGTTGGTCTGGACCAGGGAAGAATCCATCATCGGTCACCACAAACGTCATCCCTCCAAGGCCCATACTAAATGGGGCGCTCGCCGGGATGGCAGGATTGTCGCGGCTGCGATTGACATTACCCTGGATGCAGGAGCCTATGCCTATACTTCGCTGGTGGTTCTTCGTAACGCTATTTTGGCGTCTGTGGGGCCGTATGATATTCCCAATGTACAGGTAGACGGTAGAGTGGTTTACACGAACCACACTCCGAACGGTGCTTTCCGAGGCTTTGGCGCCCCGCAGGGGCATTTCGTCGCCGAATTGCAAGTGAACCGGTTGGCTGAGAAACTGAATATGGACCCTATCACTATCCGGGAGCGCAATATTTTACGGGAGGGAAGCTTGTTGGCCACCGGCAGCGTGATACCGCCCGGAGTTTCCATGCCGGCAGTGTTGCGAGAACTGGCGGAGGCGGGCGGCTGGCAAAAGGAAGGAGATCGTTGGCTGCCGCCGGATTTGCCGGACTTGCCATTCCCAGATCAGAAGCCCCACACGGCGTTGGATCGCGTTTCTCACCACTGGCAGCGGGGCATCGGCGTGGCTATCGGCTACAAAAACGTGGCTTATAGCTTCGGCTATCCGGAAACATGCACGGTGACAATTGAGTTGTACGGTGAGGAAGACGTTGAGTATGCTGTACTGCGCTATGCCGGCGCTGAAGTAGGGCAAGGTACGCATTCGGCAATGGCCCAGGTGGCCGCCGAGGCGCTGGAATTGCCCCTGGAGAAAATCCGCTTGGTGTTGTCGGACACGGCGGAAACGCAGGATGTCGGTAGCGCTTCGGCTTCGCGGTTGACTTTCATGGCCGGTAACGCAGTGGTCGGTGCCGCGAGAAAAGCGTTGGCTTCATGGCGACAGGGGGAACGGCCGGTGATTGCCAAGTATCAGTACAAAGCTCGCCCGACGACGCCGTATGACCCAGATACCGGCCGGTGTGATCCACATGTGGCGTATGGTTATGTGGCGCAAATGGCAGACGTGGTAGTTGACCCGGATACGGGCCGGGTACATGTTTTGCGGCTGTTAACCGTCAATGATGTAGGCAAAGCAGTCAATCCGGTGCAGGTGGAGGGACAGATTCATGGCGCTGTTGCTCAAGGGGTCGGCTGGGCGCTGCAGGAGAACTTCATCGAGAAGGAAGGCAGGATATGGACGCCTTCGCTCAGCACGTACTTAATCCCCACCGCGGCGGATGTGCCGGATGAGATGCCAGCGGTCATCCTGGAGGAGCCAGACCCACAAGGGCCATACGGGGCCCGGGGGATGGCGGAGATGCCTTCCGTGCCAGTGGCGCCGGCTATTTTGACGGCGGTAAAGGGTGCTACCGGGGTGTGGTTCAGCCGCATCCCCTTGACGCCAGAAGCCGTGTGGGCCGGGCTGCGGGGACGCGGTTGAGGGGAATATCGCGGTGATTGTGAAGTTTATTACTGGTTTTTAGGGTTAGGTTGGCTTGGTGGACGGAAAAAAGCGGCGGTGTTTTAACACCGCCGCTTTTGTTGG
>WFQT01000063.1 GCA_015486895.1 Anaerolineae bacterium | reverse complement strand
CGGCGGGTAATGGATTCATGTGCCCACTCCTGTCAGCGTCCGTATAACGACCAAGTTCAGTTGCAGCGGGGTTTGCCAGAAACCTTCGGACAAACCGAAACCCACCGCAACCACACAAACATTGATAAAACCGCAGATCCCCGCCGTCAACTGCAATGGCTGGTTAGGTAGTGTTCGCCTTTGCAGCTAGCCGCATTTCCGCGAACCGTATTCCTTAACAATCTCCAAGACTAATTCTATCATCCGATTGTTGCCAGCCGTCCGAAGCTCATCCTTTTGAGCATCATCGAGCAGGATGTGCTCCTTCGCCCTTGGGTTGTCAAATGCAAATAGGATAGATGCTCTATCCATGCCGAAATACTGGGCAACAGCAAATGTCGCTGCCGTTTCCATGTCCACAGCAGCATAACCCTCTTGGAACCATGCCTCGACTTCCTCCACGCCCTCCGCAAAAAGCGCAGATGTGGTGTAGATTCTGCCTGTGTGTAGTTCCAAATCACCCAGTCGTTCACCTGCCACCCATTCCTGAAGAATGAGCGATGCTGTGACAGTTTCTCCTCCTGGATCATAATACTGCGAAGCCCCTTCACCACAGAACGCTTCTGTGGCTGTGAACAAATCTCCTGCCGCAATCCCATCAGCCAGCGCACCACAGCAGCCTGTCTGGATTACCAATGGCGTACCAAGTACCCCAAAGACATGCACCACCTCTGAAGCCATTGGAGCGCCATATATGGAAGCATACGCAACTGGACAACTGCCCAGGTCGCCTATGAATACATCCTCAAGAATACTGTTGGGTGTTCCAACTTCAAGGATATTCGTGAAATACTGTCGAAATGCTTGGTAGTGCCACTTGAGGTTTCGCGTTCCTCGCAGTATCAGTGCTATTGGAATTCTCGCCTCTGGAATGTTCAGAAATGAAAGCCAATCATCTCGTGTTAGATCTTTGAGCACGTAGCGTTCTCCTCCTCATGTGCGTCACAGAGCGCCTAACCATTTATTGCATGGACAAATGTCCATCTAAGCCGCCAATTTGACATACTATATGGACATTTTTCCGCCCAAGCACCAGTTTTGGCGTATTAGACAGATGGTCCTCCACATAATAATCCCCTATGTTGTACTAGATGGAGATTTCATCCAGATAACGCGCTTGCCCCAATAGCAAAAAACATATAAAACGCAATGAATAATTTCTACAACAGTATACACTAACAAACTCCAAAATGCAAGAATTAATGGGGAACAAAAAAGGTAAACCACCATGATCTACACTCACGTCATCAATAAAGGAGCTTATGCAGTCCGGCGTATGATTGTCGTCTTGCCAGCGCCACCACTTTCCGGTAAACTTATAAGGTGACTGGACTCTGGCGTTTCCATTTTAGCCACAGAACTACAGATTTGGGTCGAAAAGCCAAGGAAAATCCGTGTTAATCCGTGCAATCTGTGGTGAAGATAGTTAGGTCAAGCCTAAAACGTCATTTTCGCCAGACCCCAGTAAGGTGAACATTTTTGTAGTACACAATGTTTCCCCACGCCCAGTTTCAGTTCGTGGTCGTGCCGTCCATGCCCGACCAAGGCCGGCGCAAGTGGTGAAAGGAGTACAAAACCAAAATGAAAAGATTAATCGGCAGTATCGTTTTAGCTGCAGCTTTTCTCATCGCTGTAGTTAGCAGCGTTCACGGCAACGTTCCCGGCAGTTGGCTTGCCGTGGATAGCCACACAACGACAACTTTGCATGGCATCTTCTGGCGCACAACCCAGGACGCCTGGCTTGTTGGGGATAACGGCACAGTGCTAAAAGTAGATATGTTTGTCACACCGGAATCCGCTGTAGAAGTGAAAAACAGCGGCCTCACCGCGGATCTGTATGGTGTATCTTTCCCGGAGAAAGATACCGGGTGGGTCGCCGGTAGCAGCGGCCTGATCGCCAGGACGCGCAATAAGGGCCTTTCCTGGGACGTACAATCTAGCGGCACTACGGCCGACTTGCGCGGCGTGGCTATGACCGATATTTACCATGGCTGGGCGGTCGGGTTGAGCAATACCATCTTGCGCACGGTGGATGGCGTGCACTGGAGCGCCCAGAATTCCGGCTTCACCGGTGCTGACTTCTACGCCGTCCAAGCCTTAGATGGAACGACAGCCTGGGTGGTCGGGCGGGAGACAACCAACGGCTTCCCGGTTATTTTGCAGACGACCGACCGGGGCAGCCACTGGAACGCGAAATATACCGGCGACACTGCTGGCAGCCTGCGGGCACTGCACTTCCGTGATGCTACCCACGGCTGGGTTGTAGGAGAGAACGGCTCGGTCTTGCGGACGGACGATGGCGGCAATAATTGGACGCCATACGACATCAATGGCGTCCGGGCAACCTTCACCGGCGTCTGGTGCAGCGACGATGGGCTGGACATCTGGGTTAGTGGCAGCGGTAGTTTGGTTGCCCACAGTGGCGATAGCGGCGCCACCTGGACATTAGAGCCCATCGGAAGTAGCGCCAACTTGACTGCTTTGAGCTTTTTCAACGCTTATGGGGGTACCGGCGCCGTGGGCAGCGACGGCACTTTCTTAATCCGCGATCCCATGACGCGCACCTTGACTTCCTATCATGTACCGGTAGCTCCAGCGATGGATGGCAACTTAGATGAGTGGCAACATGCACCCCTTATGCCCCTAAACTACCGCACCGCAGAGAGGGTTAGCTGGCATACAGCCCACTATACGGGTGACTTGCAGAACAGCAATGTAGGCATTCGCTCTGCCTGGGACGCCGGGCACCTTTACTTCTCGGTGGTCATTACCGACAACGCTGTGGTAGAGGACAGCACGCCGGCCAAGCCGTGGTACGATGATGAAATCGAATTAGGGCTGGACGGCGGCGAGCGCTTTACTTTTGATGTTGGCTATCCCCGAGGATTAGACCATCAATACACCATCAACCCCAGCGGCTACAAGACCAATTTTGGCTATATAAATGCCACCACAAATCCACCACCACCTATCACTGTAGCCACAGCCAGAACAACGAGTGGTTGGAACATAGAAGTAAGCGTACCTTATAGCCAGGTAGAAAATCTACCCCTTTACGCAGGTCGGGTACTTGGCTTTACTTTTGGTTACCACGATGACGACGACGGCGGCGGCTGGGACACCTATTATATTTGGGAGGGCACCAGCACCAACAGTAATTTCGGGGGCTTCGGAAACTTACAGTTAAGCGATGAGGTGTTGCCCGGCATGCCTACACCTACCCCCACGGCGACAAGCACGCCGACACCAACGCCAACGGCCACGCCGACACCAAACGTGGGTACTATCCGGGCTATTGCCTGGATTGACGACAACGGCAACGGCATTTTAGAACCTGGCGAAGGCCCTTTGCCAAATGCTTACGTACAGTTCTTAGAAAACGGCAGCCAGTTGGTAGCTGCCGACTATACCGATATGAGCGGCACTTTCACTGTAACCAACCTATCGCCGGCGTTTTACCTGGTAACGGAGACCAATCCACCTGGCTATAGGGCTACTACCAGCCAAACGCAAAGTGTGTTCTTGCAAGCCGGGCAAACGCAGGATGTCCAATTTGGCGCTCAGCCATTAGTTACGGCAACGCCTACACCGACAGTCACTCCGACCATAACGCCGACAGATACCACCTCGCCGACGCTAACAGCCACACCAACAAGGACACGATTCTATCTGCCCATGTATCTGGTCAAAGGAACATAGAAGGGAAGCTATGACAACCCAGGCACTTTACCGCAAATATCGCCCGCAGACTTTTGAAGAGATCGTCGGGCAGGAACATGTAACGACGACATTAAAACATGCCTTGCAAGAGGGACGCGTCGCACATGCTTACCTGTTCAGTGGCCCCCGGGGCACCGGCAAGACCAGTGCCGCGCGCGTTTTAGCCAAAGCGGTCAATTGCCTCAACGAGGATGTCACTGCCCGGCCGGACAACAGTTGCCCCCTCTGTGTGGCCGTCAACGAAGGGCGATCCCTGGATCTCATCGAGATTGATGCCGCCTCTCACACCGGGGTAGACAACATCCGGGAAATCATCGAGCGCGTGAACTTGATGCCCAGCGAAGGACGCTACAAGATTTACGTGATTGACGAAGTGCACATGCTCTCGACTTCCGCTTTCAACGCCCTCTTGAAAACGTTGGAAGAGCCACCGGCGCATGTGATCTTCGTTTTGGCGACGACCGAACCGCACAAAGTACTGCCGACGGTCCTATCTCGTTGCCAGCGGTTTTCTTTCCGTCGTATTCCGGCAGCTCTCATCAAGGAACAGTTACGATACATCGCCGACCAGGAAGGAACCGAGGTAGATGACGCCGCGCTGGCCCGCATCGCTCAAAGCGTTAGCGGCAGTCTACGGGACGCCGTGAGCCTGTTAGACCAGCTTATTTCCAGCAGCAGCGCCCGGCTAACGGTTGAGGATGTCAACACGTTCCTGGGAGCCATCCCGACAGAAGCTATCGGGGTATTGGCGGAGGCATTAGCAACCAGTGATGCCAAAACAAGCTTAGCACAGATCAGCCGGCTGCGGGAGCAAGGTGTGGACATGCAACAATTGGCCGCCCAGTTGGTAGCCTACTTTAGAGATCTGTTGCTCTGGAAAGTAGGGGGGGAGATGGCGCTGCCCGACAGCGACGCCGCTTATCGCCAACAGTTGTCGGCGCAGGCGCAACGGCTGAGTGGGAGCCAGCTCTCGCGCCTGATTCGCCATTTCAGCACCATTCGCACCGACGTGCGTGGCGGCATGGAACCCCAGGTGGCTATGGAACTCGCTTTCATAGAGGCAACAACCATGGGCACCGTTCCAGTGACAGCAGCCGCGCCAGCCGTATCTACCGTTGTACCAGCAACGAAAAAGGCCACCGCGGTTCCTTCAACACGCCAAGCTACTCCGCCGACGACTCCGCCGACGACTCCCCCGCCTAGAAAAGCGCCCCAGAAGTCGCCGAAACAGCCAGCACCCACGGCACCACTAAGTGAGGGCGACACTTTAGACCACATCAAAAGCAATTGGAAGCTGGTGGGACACGCTTTACGACAACAAAGAATGTACCGCCTACAAGCCAGCGTCAACAGCAGTGCGCCGGTGCGTCTGGATGCGGGGCGCCTATTTATTGATTTTCAGAGCGAACTTTCGTATAATTTGGTGGTTAAGAACGTCCACGAAGTAGAACAGGCAGCCGAGCAGGTTTTTGAACGACATCTGAAGATCGTTTGCTTGCTGCAGGGACAATATAAAGGTCCGGCTTTAGTTGGCGACCCACTGCCAGCACAACCACAACCAGAAAAACCCGGCAACGTGACGGAGATTGCCAATGATCCATTGGTAAAGGCAGTTCTGGCGCAGGGCGGCCAAATCGTCAGTATTCACGGGAAAGGAGAAGAGCGCCCTAATGGCTAAAGCGAAACGTCGGTATGGTTCTCAGCGCCTGAATAAGCCCGCGCCGTCCGGTAGCCGTGGCGATCTGATGGGACGGTTGCAAAAGATGCAAGAGGAAATGGCCAAGGCACAGGAAGAGTTAGCCAATACCACCTTAGAGGTGACTGCGGGAGGCGGAGCTATCACCATCACCGTGGATGGCCAGCAAAAATTGCGCGACATCCAGATTGATCCAGACGTGGTTGATCCAGAAGATGTGGAAATGCTGCAAGACCTGATTTTAGCGGCAGTGAATGAAGCGCTGGAACGCTCGCAAGAGTTGGCTTCAGAGCGGGTTTCCGGCTTAACCGGCGGGCTTTCGCTACCGGGGTTAATGTAGCCTCAACAAACCAACCCCCACGCGATACGTAATACGTACTACGTGTTATGCCCTACTTACGTTCGCTATAGTGTGCCGCAGGCTCATGACGACTACCAAGAAACACACCTGTTTCTTCCTGGACGAATAATTTTGTATTCGAAAATTACGGCCTAGCTCCCAGGAAACAACATACCACCCCTGGCCTGGTTTGACAATGCTTTTCGAGGTTATCAGTGTCCAGCACACAAGTTACAAGTCACCTTTAACGGAGGATTCATTTGGCCCAATGGATTGTCGCCGAGCCAGTACAGCGGTTGGTAGAAGCACTTGAACGCTTGCCCGGCATCGGCCCGAAAACCGCATCCCGCTTGGCCTACTATCTGCTGCGGGCACCGGATAACATTGCTCTGGATTTGGCCGGAGCGCTGCAAGGACTGAAGGAGAACACTACACTCTGCGAACGCTGTTTCAACGTGACCGTTCACTCTCCTTGCCCCATCTGCTCAGACCCCAACCGGGACCAATCGTTGCTCTGTGTCGTTGAAGAGCCGCTGGACGTGGTAGCCTTAGAGCGCACCGGCGCTTTTCACGGTCTTTACCACGTGCTTCACGGGCGTATCTCGCCGTTAGAGGGGATCGGCCCAGAGCAACTCAAGATACGCGAGCTGTTGGAACGGATAGAAAGGGAGCCAATCCGGGAAGTGCTCATTGCCACGAACCCCACCATGGAAGGAGAAGCCACGGCCATGTACATTGCCCGCCAGATTCACGACCGCGGCATCCGGGTGACTCGCCTGGCCCGAGGCTTGCCGGTGGGGGGCGATCTGGAATATGCCGACCTGAACACGTTGACCAGCGCCTTAGCCGGCCGGGAGGAAATGCGCACCGACGACAAATGATAAGACAGACGCTATTTCTCACCGGTGCCTTATCCTCGCTTATTCACCATCATGGTAAGGAGCGGTAATCATGCACCTTGGTTTTGCTGTGAAAGTCATAGGGCGGGCAGGTCTGAAGTCTCATGATGGCCGCCGCCGGGAAAACCAACCCCATCTCAGCGTTAGTTTAGCTTACCTGCGCGATATCCTCCTCTACCTGCACCACCAACACATTCACTACTACCGTTTCTCAGCCCAATTGGCGCCTCATATTACTGATGAGGAAACACTCTTCCAACAACAAAAGCAGGAGGCAATCCACGAGCTGGCGCACATCGGCCAGATGGCAACCAGCTACGGCATTCGCTTGACCTGCCACGCCCCCCTCTCCGTGGTCCTCAACAGCCAGGATGAAACGGTGCGTTTGCAGGGCCGGCGCTGGCTTGCACGGATGGCGCAACTGCTGGACGATATGCAACTAAGCGCCGAGAGCGTCATTGTGTTACACGTAGGGGGTCTGTACGGCGAGCAAAAAACGGCACTGGCGTCTTTCTTGCGCAGCTACGAAGCGTTGCCGGAAAGCACACAACGCCGCATCGTTCTGGAACATGATGGGCGCTTTGATATAGAGGCATTGCTCTGGCTACACCAGCGCAGCGGTTCGCCCATCGTTTACGACCATCTGCACCATCTAAATTATAACCCGGCCGGGATCTCTGCCTCAGAAGCCATGAAGCTATCGCTGGCCAGTTGGCCGGAGGGCGTGACGCCAAAAATGCACTTCAGCTCGCCCCGCACGTCATTGCGACTCTGGCAACGAGAACAACACACCTTCGTAGAGCCGCCCCGCTGGACACAGCACGCCGACTACCTTGATCCATTTGCTTTCCGTCACTTTCTGGAACAGATGCCGGCCGGAGCTTCTCCTGATGTGATGCTGGAAGCAAAAGCCACCGACCTGGCGCTGCTACGCTTGCGGCGCGATCTGGCAGAATTCGCCCCGGCGCTCTTCGCCCGCCATTGCCCAGAGCCCGTCCCAGCAATCAAGGAATCAGAATCGCCCTATGAAGCATGGTTGCCAGCCGATGCCGCGGCAGAAGAGCGAGTTTTGGTAGCTGTTCTTAACAATCAGGCCGATTGGCAGCGGATGCAGGAGAAGAGATGGTATCGTATCCCTCTGCGCAATGCGCCCGCACAAGTGGCCGCTGACTATATCGCTTTCTACCAGACAAAAGCGCTAGCCCCGGAGTCATGGGGCATTTATACTTATGCCCCGGTGCGCCGTTATCAGGTGGTGCGTCGGCGTGACTTGTTGCCAGCGGAAACACAGCATCCCCGGGCCAATGCGCTGTATTACAAGATTATCCTGGGACAACCACGACGACTGCCCAAGCCTGTACCAAGTCGTCACTTGCGACGCATTACTTTCATTCCCACTACTTTAAAGAAATTGTTGGCAGCCCAGGAAATCAACGACCTCTGGTTAGGAGACGGTCGCCAGATACGCCTTTGGCAATTGCTCCAGGAAGAAGGATTTCAAGTAGAGCGCTTCTATAACCTGAAAGAAGATAGTGCCAACTACCTGGCCGACCTGGCAATTCTGGGGAAGAACAAGCGCATCGCTATTTTCTGCGGCGAGGTACCACCAGAAACACTACCGGGATGGGTGTGGCTACCCTGTCCGCCGGAAGAAATGCAAACGATTGAAGACGATTACCTGTGGATTGAAACGTGGAGGTCTTTGCTTGAAAAAGATCAATGAACTTTTGCCTGATTTCCCTCCTATGGGGGATCACAGCCAACCTAATAGTGGCGGCAGTTGGCAACGCAAAGCAATAGATGTCATACACGAACTTGTCTTTGGCGCTGAAGATGGCTTAGTTTCCATCTTAGGGGCAGTTGCCGGCGTAGCTTTGGCAACGCACGATAACCAGGTTACCCTCTTGGCCGGGCTATCTGCCGGCATACCAGGGGCAATTTCCATGGCCGCCGGTACTTATTTGGGCGCCAAATCCGAAATTGAGGTACTCATGCACCGTCTGTTAGAGGAACGCCACCAGATGGCAACAGATCCGGAGACTGAGTATGCCGAGATGCGACAATACTATGAACAGCGTGGCTTCACACATGCCGAGATCGAAATTTTGATCGGCGCGGCAAAACGGAATCCAAGTTTCTTGTTGGAAGAGATGGCTGTTCATGAGTTAGGAATCTCGCCGACGGATCTGGTTCAGCCGCTACAGCGGGCCCTTTGGATGATGATAGCCTACTTGGCAGCGTTGGTTTTTCCCGTTGGTCCATACGCAATTATGCCTTTCCACATCGCTTTTGTTGTCTCCATCGCCGGTACCTTCCTGGCCCTTTTAGGAATCGGTGCCTTAAAAACTTTGGCGACGGGGTGCTCCCCGTGGCGGAGCGCTTTAGAGATGGGCATCATTGCCACTTTAGCCGGCGGTGTTGGGCTGCTGGTGGGATATTTGTTCGTCTACCTGACTGGGCAAGGCTCACTATAACCCTTCCCATCTCCGGCGAGTATTAAAGCCGGCTTCCTTTGCTATCACCCTGGAAACCACTTTACTCTCTATTTTCCTCCCAGACCTCGCCCAACAATCTGAGCCAATCCGTTTCTGTTACCATTTGGCCCTACCGGCAAGCTGTGCTATTTTATAACGCGATTTGAAGAATGCTCATAACTCAAATTAGTCCGCGAAGACGGACTGGGCAGCTTGTAGTAGCGACTATTAATCGCCAAGCACTTAATGAGGAAGTAGTCAACCACTACTAATTCTAACTGGAGCCTGGCGGAAATGACGTTTTAGGCTCGACCTAATTATTTTCACCACAGATTGCACGGACTAACACAGATTTCTCTTTGCTTTTCAACCCAAATCTGTGAAGTTCCGTGTTTTTCTGTGGCTAAAATAAAAACGCCAGAGTCCAGATTCTAAAAGAATCATGGAAAGGAGTACCTATGGGTAAAATTTCTCTGCAAGATGGAGTTCATCTTGCTTTACCGGAGGACTTCCTCCACAGACGCAATTTAAAGGCAGGGGCCGAATTCTGGGTGGATGAGTCGGAAAACGGCATCGTGCTTTATCCCCGGCGGCCTGATGTCCGCAAACTATACATTGAGCCCACCACCCAGTGCAATTTGCATTGCCTGACTTGTGTGCGCAATGTCTGGGATGATCCCTGGGCCGCGATGAAAATGGAGACCTTTGAACGGATTGCCGGGCAAGTCGGTGACCTGCCTCAGCTACACGAGGTGGTTTTTGCCGGCTTCGGCGAGCCCCTTTCCCATCCCCACATCTTCGAAATGATTGCAGCAATGAAAAAGCACGACTATACAGTGACTTTAGCCAGTAATGGTACTTTGCTAACCGAAAAGCGAATCCGCCGCCTTATCGAATTAGGTGTTACCAGGTTAGTCGTTTCGTTAGATGGTGCCAGGCCGGAGACCTTCGAGAGCATCCGTGATGTTTCTCTACTGAAGGTACTACGTAACTTAGAGCTCTTCAACAAAATTAAAGAGGAAACAGGCACTCGCTACCCCACATTAGAAATTGAATTCGTCGCCATGAAGAGTAATTTAAAGGATTTGCCGGCCATGCCGAAACTCATGGCAGACTTACACGCTTCTCGCCTGATAGTAACGAACGTTTTAGCTTACACTGAAGAGCTACGAGATGAAGCGCTCTACGGCTATGAGCCTCAGCCACCATTACTGCCTCCAGACAAGACCAGTTGGCCCGTCAGCGATGAGGATTGGATGTTTTGGTGTACGGTGGATCTGCCTCGTATGCACTGGAGTGCTGAGCGACGCTGCAAGTTCATCCAAGATCGAGCCACGGTCGTGGGGTGGGATGGTGGCGTAGTACCCTGCTATGCTCTCTCCCACAACTATGCCTATTATGCTTTGGATGGGCGACGCAAGAACGTTACCCGTTATGTGTTGGGCAACGTCAACAAGCAAACACTAGCAGAAATTTGGATGTCAGAAGAGTACACCCAATTCCGCAGCGAAGTGAGCGCTTTCCATTTCCCTTCCTGTCCTGATTGTGATTTGCGGGAAACTTGCGACTTGCGGGAAGAAAATGAGGGTTGCTGGGGCTGGAACCCTTCCTGTGCCGATTGTCTCTGGGCTCAGGACATCATCAAATGCCCATAGTTTTCGGATGGAGGCGAAGTCATGCCTCTGCTTCGGCACCTAACCCCCGTCCACCTTTTGATCTTTCCCTCACTTTGTAGAGGAGTCAGCATGGGCCTGCGGCCTGTCTGCGGGCACGCAGACAGGCACACCACAGCGGATGAAAACGCCCCCTATCCCCCAACCTTGGAGGGGAGCAACACACCCCCAGAATTGGGGGGCGGGGGGCTATTTTCAAGGAAGAGAAATCCAACATGATGGAAGATAAGCAAAAAATAGAAGTTAATGTTAAACTTTTCGCTACATTGCGTGATTTGTACCCACATTTGGGTATCGGGGAGGCGTTGCCGGTGGAGTTAGAAGCCGGTGCAACCATTGCCGACCTCCTGCGCCGACTAAATCTGCCCCGGAAAGAGGTTAAACTGGTATATGTCAACGGACGCCTGCGCCATGATGATACCGTGTTACAGCCAAGGGATGAAATAGGCATCTTCCCACCCATTGCTGGCGGTTAGGCTAACGGCCAGAGAGATGATATCGTGTTTTTTCCATATTATCCCCTTGGATTTCCCAGAACTTTCATGTATAATGTTTAAGCGCACCGGTCATTAGTAGCGAGGCTATTTCTTGACCATGGGATAAGACAAATGTTCTCCGTTGAACAGAGGGCCAAATGAAAACAACAACGCTTACCTTAGCGGCTGTAGCAGAACGGGTACCATTGTTCTCTGAGATAGGCGAAGCAGATTGGCTGCAAATCTCTCAATTTGTCTCCATGTATCATCTCCAACGGGGCAAGTATATCTTCTTTGAAGGGGATATGCCCACGGCTCTCTATATCGTCTGGGAGGGCGAAGTCAAGCTGGTGCGCCATTCTGCAACCGGCCGGGATGTTGTCCTGGCCGTTGTGGGCGTCGGCCGTTTATTAGGCGACATTGCTCTCTTTCAGGAATGCGCTTACACATCTTCTGCCCAAGCTCTGGATAACGTTACCGTTCTCACCATGGGTAAAGAGCGTTTTTCTCTCTTATTGCGCACCTATCCCGCTGTCTCTTATAGCATTATCCGCGACTTAAGCCGCCGCTTACATACCGTCAGCGACTTGGTGCAAAGCTTAGCCGTCGACCGGGTACGCCAGCGCATTATCCGCATATTACTCAAACTGAGTAACGCCATCGGCCGGGAACTGGAGAATGGTATCTTACTGGACATCCCACTGACACGGCAAGACCTGGCGGACATGACTGGCACCACCGTCGAGACGGCTATCCGGGTCATGAGCGAATTGCGCAAGAACGGCCTTGTGTGTACAGAACAAGGCCGCATTTTAATCTGTGATATTGAGACGCTCCATGCATTAGCCGAGGAGACGTGGTAAAAACAAATTGGGCTCGTTTGGCCGGACAGCATCAATACGGTTCCTCCCACTGGCTGCAGTTTCGCCTGGACTGGCCATGGAAAAGCTGGACACCGGGACAGTTTGTCCTCCTCTACCCGGCCGCGGGATGGGACCCCTACTTACCCCGAGCGGTGCTGCCCCTGACTTACCAGGAGCCATTCTTCACCATTTCGCTTTGCCCGGACAGTGACCCTTGGCTGTCAGATTTAAGCCGTTTCGCCGCCATTGGCAAGCGCGTGCACGTGACAACACCGCGGGGCCATGGCTTCTCTTTGCCAAACGACAGCCACAACCTTTTCCTATTAGCCCGTCCTTCTGCATTGCCGCACCTTTTCACCTGGCTGCAGCCGTTATCCCCTCGACTTTCTGTCCTTCTCTGGGTGGAAGCGGACAACAATTCCTGGCAGCCCCCTTTTGCTCCGGCTCCGGCCGTCGAGTATCAGGTTTATGCTCCTGATCAATGGCAACGAGAAGTTGAATTAGACGCTGCTTTACAATGGGCCGACGCGACTTTCATGGCCGGCGAAAGCACCTGGTTTCATGATTTGGCATGGCAGTTAGCACAACGACCCTGGCTAGCCACCAGGGAGATCCAAGTTTTACTGCCTGACCTATTACAACACGGTTTAGGGCTGGCAGAGGAAGAGCGCCTCCCCACGGAAAGAGGCACTCTCTCTCTTGTAACAGATGGCCCAGTATTCAACTTCAGCCACGATTACTTGCGACGGAGGCGAAAATGACAGATTGGCTGCCACCGCTTGAGCTGTTCGGTGTTCACAAGCAGGAACTGCTGTTAGATCCACCGTTACTGCCGGCACCCAGCTTCGGACCACTGGGAGAAGCAGTGCCGAGAAGCAGTGTGGTTGGCTGGGGCGGTGTGACAACGCCATTGTGGCCACTCTCTGAGCAGGTGATACCCGCAGCTTTAGTAGAAAGGCCGGCGGCAGCATTATACCGACCCCGCCAACCGGCGAGCCACATCAACCGTTGGCTGAAGCGCCTACAGCGACGCTGGCGTGCCTTAGCTGCCCGGCAGCCGCTCATCGTGGCACTGCAAGTCACCGGTGGCGGCAATTTACCTGCTGTCCAGGAAGAAGTGCGCCAATATTTGCCGGAAGCGGAGGCGCTCTGGCTGACCCCGGCCCCAGGGATTTCCCTTTCTGCTTACTTGCAGGCGGTTGCCGGGGCACGACAGGCCGATTGGCCTCTGTTAGCGGCGCTCCCGCTCTACGCCGCCGCGTCCTGGAGTGTCGCCGTCACTGAGGCGGGTGCTGATCTGCTGGTAGTTGCCGCACCGCCAGTGGGAGAGCTCCCCGGCGAAAATGATCAAGTCCACAGCGGAGGCCTTTACGCGCCGGCGCTGCTCCCTTTGACTTGCAGGATGCTGCGCCAGGTGCGGGAAGCTGTCGGCCCCAATGTGCCGTTAGCTGCCGCCGGCGGCCTGCACAGTTGGGAAGACGTACGACTTTGCCAGGATGCTGGTGCCACAGTGTACATCTTTGACACTCTCCTCTGGCGCTATCCTGACTTCGCCGCCACACGTCCCGAAGCACCCCCTCGGTAAAACCAAGCGCAGTCGTAGGGCAGATTGGTTACGACGTAGGTCCAGAGCGGCAGGTAGTCGGCTAAGGATCTATGTTCAAATTGATTCTGGCTGAGGAGCCAGTTCAGGTCAAAACGGTGGTTTTGCTTACCCAGCCGCCAACCTGCCCTACAGATTTAGGGAAGAGTGATAGCCGCAGCCAACCTGCCGCCCGCCATCGAGCACAGAGATGAGGTACAACACAAAGGGTGTTTACCGTTTAGGCTATGGTAGTAACCTGTTTTTGACAACACAGGCTGGAGAGCTATATAATTTCATTTTGTTACCGCACACTCTCATAAAATATGTCAATTCTCACCGAAACTAAAAAACATCATAGGCTTCCGCCGGTAAGCGATGAGAGACACGCCGGGGACATTTCTCCGCTAAACGCCAAAAGGAGATAACAATGACGCTGAAACCTTTGCTGGTAATTCTCAATCCGGCCGCCGATCGATACCGAGCTCAGACTCGTTGGCAGCCTTTCCGGGCAGCGCTGGACGCAGCAGGCATTGCTTATCACGTCTGGCAAACGGAGCGACCCAAGCAAGCTATTACTTTAGCTCAACGCGCGGCACGGGCCAGTTACCAATTAGTAATTGCTGCCGGCGGCGATGGCACCCTAAATGAGGTAGTGAACGGATTACTAACTGCGGAGCTCACGCCGGCAGAGCTACCGGTGTTGGGCATCCTGCCCATTGGCTCGGCTAACGACCTGGCCGGGGTGCTCAACATCCCCCAACAAACGACGGACTGGATGGATTTGCTCCGTTCCGGCCATGTTCGACCCATAGATGTAGGCCAGGTTAACGGTCATTATTTCATTAACAACACCGGCATCGGTTTCGAGGCGCAGGTAAACGTGGAAAGTCGTGCTGTCCGGCACATCCACGGCCCTGCTGTCTACCTGATCGCCGTGTTCCGAGCCTTGAAGAGCTATACTATTCCCCAGGTCAAAATACGCCTCGATGACGAAAATGAATTTGACCAAGACATGCTGTTGATCAGCATAGGCAACGGCCGGAAAGCGGGTGGCAGTTTCTGGCTAACGCCCAAAGCAGAGGTCGATGACAGCTTGTTGGATTACACCATCGCCCAGGGACTCAGTCGTTTAGGCATCCTAAGACTACTTCCCAAAGCGATAAACGGCCGCCATATTTACGAGCCCGCGGTTAAAATAGGCCGCTGCCATCGGCTGGACATCCATGCCAACATCCCATTGCCGGCTCACACCGACGGCGAGGTGCTCACCGAAGGCGAAAAGGATTTTCACATCCTGGTGCATCCCCAACGTCTCAATGTGTTAGCTCCGGCCGGGCCGCTACAAGACATCCTCTCGCCATCGTGAGGCAGCAAAGAAAGCCAGCGGTCAATATCATAGCTCCAGAGCATCCAGATTAAGGTTGCTCTAAACCACTCCGGGGGACCGGCACTTTACGCAGATATGTCTCTTGCATGAGGGGAGAAGAAATGATGAAATCTGCCACAACCCGATTGGAAGCGATTAAGATATTCCATACCTGAGCTATCCTCAGGAGAGCTTTGACATCTGGGTCGTGAGGGAGCGGCTCCAATGGATCCCAGAAGAAAACCAAGAAATCGATTTCGCCTCCTGCAATTTTGGCCCCTATCTGTTGATCCCCTCCCAGGGGACCACTTTGAACCTTCGTGATAGGCAAATTCAAAGCTTCTTCCAGAATACCGCCGGTAGTTCCCGTCGCATAAAGATGGTGTTGGGCAAGTGTGTCCCTATTATATTCAGCCCATTCCAGAAGGTCAGCCTTTTTATTATCATGAGCAACCAAAGCGATGTGCTTCTTTTTATGAAGCGGCACTTGTCTAAATTCCATTTTTCCCCCTAATCAGGACAAGCCAAAACCAAAAAGGCAACCACAGATTTGCACAGGTTGCACTGATTTCAATTTTTCGGCATGGTTCATTTCAAAGCGAATCGATCTTTACAAATAGGACAGAAAAAGCCACGGAAAAACACGGAAAGACACAGAAAAGGCTGAATACAGAGGACATTCAGTGAAATTCCGTGTTATTCTGTAACCTGGCT
>WFQT01000062.1 GCA_015486895.1 Anaerolineae bacterium | reverse complement strand
CTGTTACTGTCCTGGCGAATACGGCCTGGGACGAGCACAGTCCCGCGTTGGCCGGTTCCGAAAGTAGGGATGAGGCCCGGGCGACCTGGACCTGGGTGCCTGTTCGTACCCCTCCGGGGCGGTAGACAAGACCTTCCAGGTTTCCCAGACCTGGAAGGTCTCTGGAAGCTTCCTCTATGGACGGGGACGACAGGCTTACCCAAGCAGGTGATATTACAAGAATACCACACTCACAATGCTCAAGAGTTGACAAACAGCCTGACAGCTAATTGGATCATTTGCCAAATAACATGACATTAGTATAAAATGTTAGTGACTGAAAGAACCTGACCACGGGGAAAATCTTGTCCGGTTGATTGGCAAGACAATGATTAGTGTAAGGCACCACCCCGGTAGGGCATAGCCTAACATATATGCCCGCCCGATAGAATATTCTATCCCATAGGGCTAACCGACGTTGAGAAACCCAGGACGCCCACCGTTTTGTGCGACCTTTTGTCGTAGGAATCCGTGAACATTGGCCTTAATTCCCCTGCAGCCAGTCCATAAGCATGTCAGTAACTTTTCCCGAAAGGCAGCATTCCATTATGCATGACAAACCAGGCGTGACGGAATCCTCAGAACAAGAAAGTGAGTAAATCAAGACTACCATCAGAGATGGTTACTTTTCCTGTTCTTCAAATAGCATCAAAACGGGCGCTATCGCGTTGTTCTTCCAGGCAGACTTGTCATTGATGCACTATCTTTTGGGAAGTAGAACTAAACCGCGGCTGCCTTCTTTGCCGCTTGACTGTATGTTATACGCGTAAGTCTACAAGATGTATCTCACAAAACAGGAGGCATTTCCATGAACAGAATCATGAGGGGACGTTATCTCTTGAGTAGCGCGGTTATGCTGGCAACCCTTTTGATCGTCGTATTCTTTCTTGCTTTTCCCGAATCGGCCGTCCGGTCGGCTTCCACCCCATCACAGCACACGATGGACAAGGTATCCTCATCTTCACTGTCCGATTACCTCATTGTTCTCGCTGTAACCTTGCCAGACCCGGCAGAGATCCCACCCGGCTTGACGCCAGAACAAGCGGTCAGGTATGTCCAGGGTCTGACCTCCCGTCAGGCCCAGCCGCTCCTGGTTGTGTTGGAACGACTACGAGCTGAGGGACGCCTTACCGGCTTTGAGGTGCAACCCGATAGACATGGCGTGGCGATCACCGGAGCCACGGCCCAGGCTTTGCAGGAAATTTCCCGCCTCCGAGGGATAGCTGCTGTGATTCCCCATGACGGCAAACCGCCTGTCTGTGTAGCTGCAGCCGCCAAGGCGCTCCCCGAACAACTGCTGGGCTTGAGCACTTTAGCTGCCCGGGGAACGATGGCCGCTTTATCTTCCTCCCGCACAGACCCCAGCATCGATGTCTATACCCCGCAGGGAGATCCATGGTCTTCTGTTGCAGGGCATACAACGCCCAACACGAGGGTCAGCCTAAGCGTCCTACGCGGAGGGCGCGTTATTGCTACCCAGTCTACAACCAGCAATGGCAAAGGGGACTACGTTTTTTCCCCTTCCTGGCAACTATGTCCCGGCCATGACTACAATTGGAGCCTGCGTCCTCACGACGTGGTGTCAGTGACGGCTCACGGCAACAGTGTCAGTACCGTAGTCGCTTATCTCCGGGCCTGGGTAGATCCCGGCACGAACATCGTGGCGGGGCAAACCAACGCTGGTCGTCGTGTAGAAATCCGTGTGGATCAACCTGGTAGGGACCCCTGCCATTCCACATCCCATAGCAAGTCTGTCACATCGGACGGACACGGCGATTTCAAAGCCAATTTGAGCAGTGTAGTTGACTTTGATGGCAGGGCCGGGAGTTGGGTCTACGTTCGCGATGCCCGTGGTAATAGCACCTATGCCTTGTTCTTTGCCTATCATATTTCTGCCCGCTTCAATGCGAACAACTTCTCTGGCTATATCAAGCCGGATGTTCCTTTCACTGCCACGCTTTCGAGGGGCGGGCACATCATGTCCACATACAACGGCCAGAGCAATACTGCTGGCAGATTCTCGGGGGTTTTCACTGCGACCATCCAGCCGGGCGATACCCTACGCATCAACAGCGGTGACGTGAACACCCGGTACACTGCTGTTGGACTGGGTGTAACCTGGAATTCTGCTGCAGACAAAGTCACCGGCACGACCAGCTCCGGTCGGTTGGTGCAAGCGTATTTCCACAAGTATAGCTGGTGGCCAGTATCGACCACTTGTTCCTGGAAATCCAATTGCACTTCTACTACCTCCAACAGCTCCGGCCACTTCACCATGAATGCCGGAATGAACCTGGTACGGGGTGATGACGGGATTTTTTATGTCTTTGATAGAGGCGGGAACTATCAATACGCCCAACTCCACATCCCTGCCATCGTTGCGGACATGGCGTGGTCAAATATCTATGGCTATTGGGGCAATCCCAGCGTCGGCGATGTAACTGTCACGCTCAAGAGCCGCAGCGGCACGATTAAGTGGCGTGGACCAAGATCGGTTGATTCCTGGGAGGGTTCCTTCCACGCCTTTCCAAATAGAGACATCGTTGCCCACGACATCATCGAGGTCACGGATGGCGCGGTGACCGAAACAATGACAGTACAAGACCTGACCGCCCGGCTGGACGGCGGCACAGGCCACTTAACCGGCAACGCCTATCACGGTCATCTCGTTGCCAGGCTGTCAGACTTCCGACGGAATAGCGATTCTCAGTCGGAGTACTGTGCCGAGACCGATGTAACCGGCAGTTCTTACGACTTTACTTTCGCCGGCGCACAGGTAGGGGGGCAGGACTCTGTCAAAATATGGAACAGTGGCCCCAATGGCCACTATACCTATCGCAATGATGTCCGAGCATTCACCGTCAACGTGAAAAAAGGTCGCGATTACGTCAATGGCTACACCGAAACACCTCATACCCCAGTGACTGTCACTTTGCGGCGCAACGGCAGTCCTGTTGCCGAATACACTGCGACTTCGTCGAGCCGTGGCTATTTCCACGGCCATCTGAGCAGTGGCACGCCGGTGACCATCACCCAGGGAGCTGTCGTACAGGTGCGAACCGGAGATGGGAACGCTGTTTCTCTGCCCATCCCCGAATTGACAACCCAAGCTGACGGTGCCGGCAAGCGGATCTACGGCAAGTCCCCTGCCGGCGAACCGGTCACGGCAGTAGCACGACGGTTCTGTAACGACGACTATACCTACTACTTTGCACTACGAGTCGTCAGCGCCAACGGCTCTGGCAACTACAGCGCCGGCTTCGACGGGCTGTGGTGGCATTCCTGGTATTACGGCTGTACACCCATGGATCTGAGTCACCGTTGTACCCAGCCTGCCGTCAGCTATTACAACAATAAGGGGCACCTGGTCCAGTTTGACGGACAGAAGCCTTCATCTGTGAGAGCCGACGTCTACGAGGTTGATAACAGCTCCGCCACGGCTAAACCCTATAGGGGTATACAATCACACACCTTCCACGCCACCACCGATACCGACTGGGTCGCTTTCACCGTCCCCGCCGGTCATGTAGGACATACGACCTACCGCATCGAGACGCTCAATTTGGGATGTGGGATGGATACTGTTCTGCGTCTTTACAACAGTGACGGCAGCACATTGCTATTACAGGACGATGACGGCGGCATTGGCCAGGCTTCACGCCTGGACTGGAAGCCTTCCGCGGCGGGGACGTACTATGTCAATATCAGGCCCAGCAGTCGCGGGAGCACGGCTTACTGCGACGCTGTCTACGACCTGAGGATCGTACCGAGGCGAACACAAATTTTCTTACCATTAGCAATAAGGGACCGTTGAGCACCGGTGCGATGATGCCAGGGTGAACTGCGGATCACATTGAGTAAAGCCTGTGGCAGGCGTGGCATTGTTCACCTGATGAGATCCACTTGCTTGCGTGGACCCTCTGCCAGGGAATACGCTTGACAAAACTCGCAGTTCCGGTGCAATCTCTGTGGGCACTAAAAAGCAATATTAAAAAATGACACCCTGTGCTGATCGGCAATCAATAGTGGCCAACTGGCACGTTCATCTGCGTGCATCAGCGTCATCTGCACCCTATCTTCAAGGGAATCGATATGAACGGTTGCTCAGCACGTATCGGCGAAAATGATTCTTGTATCCTTCCGCGTCTTTCTGTACCTTTCTGTGGCTATTTTCGAAGCAGCCTATTAGCAAATCAAGAGATGGCAGGTAGGCTGCTCTGTCAGGTTGGAGAAGAGATTATGCAAACATGCGTGAATCACGCCCGCGATGGGGCCTGGGGCCACGTCGCAGCCAACTTGCCCTACGGCTGAGCGATACACCCCCAGGATTG
>WFQT01000061.1 GCA_015486895.1 Anaerolineae bacterium | reverse complement strand
GCCGTAGCTGTACTGCCGGTCAGGTAACCTCTGATCCCCGCCGGGGCTCTCTCTACTTTCTCCCGCATCTGTTTCAGCAGTTGCACTACAACGGAGTCCTCCGGGGAACCACGCAAATTCACGAAGACTATGGCGACTTTGCCATCCTTGCTGATGAGTTGTTCCGCTAATGCCGGGTCGGTGGGGGAGTAAACATCGCCGATCTGATCCGCAGGCAAATCGTGCTGCAGCCAGCGCATCAGCGATGCCAGATACACCATCTTATCCGGATCTCGCATACTGCCGTTCATCGCTTCCAACACCAAGACAGCCTGGCTGGGAGAACTCTGAGCAGGGAAATACCTGGCCGCCATTTTCGCCGCTACGATGCTCGGCTCTGTCTTCGGTAAATAGCCACTTTGGTCCGAAATGACCACCTTGCTCAAGTTTGGTGCCCCGAAGGTCACCACCGCCAAAAAAAGAAGCCAACCAACGATAATGGGATAACGATACTTCGCTGTAAATCGGCCCAACTTCTCAAACATAAACTAATTCCTTTCCTAACCTGGCCAAGCCAGAACTAAAAAGCTCAACGCGGAGTCCCAAAAAGGCAAAGCCGCAAAGTCTCTTATTTATTTTTTCTGCGTGCTAATACCGTCCCAGGCCCAACTTAGTCCAGTTGCCCCAGCCTGTTGGCCATTCAGTTTTTCTTCGCGCCTTAGTGACCTTTGCTGCTCTGCGTTAAGCTTTCGTCCAGTGTACAAGAATTTCACTGGTAAGGTACTATCAACATTGTAACTGCTCAAACTCCTGTGCTTAGCGACTAAAAATCGCCGCTACAAGCTGCCAAGTCTGTCTGCGCGGGCTAATCTGGGTCACTAGAGGGGTACATGGCGAACGTAGGGACAGTTTCCAACCGCAAGTAGCCGCCAGCCCGAGTGGTTACTCAGCATTTTGGTGCCGGGCAAGGCAGACCAACTGAACAATCCCTACTCAAGGTACAACCTCAAGAAGCCGCGAAACTTTGCAGAACAGTCTGCATGCCCTTTTCCGACAACTCGCTCCAGTTCATCCCCTTCGGGTCCAAAAGCCCTTGCAGGAAAAAACCAAAGGCCAAGGAGACCACGATGTGGGCCGTCACCCTGGGGTCCACATTTTTGAGAGAACCATCCTTAATACCTTCCTCAATCATTACACGGAAAAATTCCTTATATCGTTGAAAGGACACAAGCACAGATTGGCGGAATTCCGGTTCCCGGCCTGCTTTGTTCCAGAACTCTAAGAAAATAGGAAGTTGATCATCAGAGACCCGCAACACCCAGGCAGCCATCTCTGCCATTCGTTGCAATTGCGACAAAATCGTTCCCCCACCCTGGCGTACCTCGACCAACTTCGCATCTAAGCTTGCAATCCATTGGTCGCGCAGGGCTAAGAAGACCGCCAACTTACTGGGGAAATGGTAATAAAAAGCTCCTTTGCTAAGGCCAGCACGATGACAGATCTCGGCAACTCCGGTGGCATCATAACCAAACTCACGGATGCTTTCCGCCGCGGCTCGCAGAATATGTATCCGAGTCTCCTCGCTTCTTCTCTGACGGCTCATCTATTATCCCTCCTTCTAAAAATACCGACCAGTTGGTATTATTTTCACACAAAAAGGCAGCGCTGTCAACCCAGACGGGGCAGGATTGTTCCTGCTCAAAAGGTAGGGGTAAAACCACGGAACGCATAAAAATCAGCCACGAACTTCACAAATTGACACGGAGAGGAGAAAGAACTCGGGTAATTCGGTACGCCAGGATAGGGCTGGCCAATATGGTGCCATCCCTAACGGGACAATCGGCGGTGTGGTAGAATTATTGCCTTGGGTAAATTTAGTTACCGTTGCCCCGTACCTGTTTGACTACTTGTGGAAATAGGCTTTCATGATCTCCCTGGCTACAGGGACGGCTACCGCCGACCCTTCGCCACCACCGTACACGAATACTACCAACACAATCTGCGGGTTCTTGTAAGGAGCGAAAGCTGTAAACCAGGCGTGGGTAGGCAGGTTACCTTCCTTATCGCGATCAATACGGCCATCACCGTCTGCGTCCACAGCAAACTCTGCCGTACCGGTCTTCCCGGCTATAGTCAGGCCAGGAATGCGCATATTCAGTGCCGTCCCACGAGGCCAGTTAACAGCACCGTACATTCCTTCTCGTACCAACTGCAGGTACTTTGGTTCAATGGGCAACTGCCGGATCAACTTCGGTTGGAAATCCCGTACCAATTTGCCGGACGCATCACGAACTTGATAAACTATCTGTGGTTGCCATAGCTTACCGCCGTTAGCCACAGCCACGGTAGCATTTAACATCTGCAACGGCGTTGCCTCCATAAAGCCCTGTCCGATACTCATATTGTACGTGTCACCGGTCACCCAGCTTTCGGCGTAATTCAGTCGTTTCCACTTAGCCGAAGGCACCAGGCCAGCACTCTCCCCCGGCAAGCTAATACCAGTAGGTGCTCCAAAGCCAAAAAGTCGGGCATATTTATCCAGCCGGTTAATCCCCAAGCCTTGATAATCCTGATAACCGCCTCCCACCTTGTAAAAGAATGTATCACAAGAAACAGCCAAGGCTTGCGATACATTCAGGTAGCCGTGATCAGTGTTGTACTTGTAAATCCAGTCATAGAAAATTTGCGCCTTAGTCATGTCATTGGGAAAATATTTGTTGGGTATGACCAGAATGGCTTCCCCTTTCATATACGTATCCGGTTTCAGCGTTCCCTCTTGCAAGGCTGCGGAAGCCGGCACAATCTTGAATGTCGACCCAGGTGGGTAAATGCCGGAAATAGCCTTATCAACCAGGGGATGCCAACGATCCTCTAACAAAGCTTTATACCTGGCCACCGAGATGCCTCCGGCAAACCAATTGTTATCGAATGAGGGTCTGCTGACCAATGCCAAGATAGCACCATTGTTGGGATTCATCGCGACCACGGCGCCACTGGACGCCCCTACACGATTAAGCTCTTTTTGCAAAGCTTCCGTAGCAATTTTCTGCAAGTTGAGGTCCAGTGTTAGCACCAAGCTGTCCCCAGGTTTCGCTTCCTGTGCCACACCCAACGTGCGCACTTCCCGGCCCAGAACATCTACTTCTGAGTATTTCTTTCCCGGTCTGCCACGCAGCATGTCCTCATAGCTATACTCCAAGCCGGCGATGCCCACCCGGTCATCCAGCCGATACCCTCTGTCCAAATAGTATTGTGAACGCACTGAGGGGATAGCTCCCATATAGCCGATAATAGGTGCCGTTAGAGCGCCGGTCGGGTAGTCACGCACCGCCCGTACCCGAACATGGACGCCAGGATAATCCAGATTACGTTCGCTGAGGATAAAAGCAGTTTCCTGTGGAATGCTATCCGCCACGACAATGGACTCGGAAGAGGCGCCGTAGAGCCGGCTTTGGGCATAATTATACAATGCTTCCGGGCTTGAAAAATGGAAATAGGGAGCATTGTTGCTTGCCTCGGGAACAGCGGTAGGTGTTGTTGTAGAGGTAGCCGGTTTGCGCAACAACGTGAACAATTGGTGCAGCATTGCTCGCTCTGTGTCAGGGTCTTTTGGTAAATCTGCCGGCACAACCGATACTTGGAAGCGAGGCTGGTTGCGAACCAGGATGATGTTGTTCCGGTCATATATGATTCCCCGGGGTGCAGGAATCGATAATTCTCGCAAGCGGTTGCGGGCAGCAAGATTACGGTACTCAGCACCGCGCACAATTTGTAACTGGTACAAACGCCCGAAAATAACCAACACGAAAACGAACGTTAGCAACTGCAATAATCGCAATCGAATTAAAGCGGTAAAATCTCGTTCCTCATCCACTGTTTTATCCCCATTGCAACGATTGCTTAACGGTGAAGCTATCCCAGACCACCAGCAAGAAGAAAACCGGTAGTATGACCAGCGAATTATATAGTGCCGTATAGAATATCAGCGTGAACAGTGGCCAGCCCGCCCCCGCTTGCCCACCAGTGAACAAGCGTCCAACAATGAGAAGAATGTACTCTAGCCAGGTCAGAGAAAACGTCAAGACGATTGCCAAGAGAAAGCGACCGTGAAACATAATATACTGCCAGCGTCCTGCCAACGCGGCCATTGCCGCCAAAATCAAAGAGCTGCTGCCCAACGGTCGGTGAGCCACCAAGTCCAAAGCCAAACCAGCCACAATTCCCCAGAGCGCCCCCCGCCGACTGCCACGGAGGAGGGCAACACCCACTACCGTCGGCAGAAACAGATCTGGAATAACGCCATGCAGGCGGAAAAGTGGCATAATATTTACCTGTACCAAAGCCAGTATCGACCAGGCTAATATGCCCAGATAAGGATAAGGGTTAAAGTGCTTCCCGCTCACGGCTACTCTCCCCCATGCTTATTCAAGGGATGAAAGTTCGTGATCACCAAAACCTCTTCCAACCGTTGAAAATCTACCGTTGGCCGGATAACCGCCTGTTG
>WFQT01000060.1 GCA_015486895.1 Anaerolineae bacterium | reverse complement strand
TCTCTGCGATGGCGGAGAAAAAGTAAATGAACAAGCAACGCAAAAGAGCTCCAAAGGGGTTCAAGAAGGGATATATGGCAGACTTTCTTCGGAAGCGAGTGACACCAATGCACCACAAGGGAAGACCACGAAAAAGCCCTTTAGAGCTTAGCCCAAGCGCCGTCCGAATTCTGCGCTGGCTGCGTCAACATGCCGACGAAACCGGAAAATGGGTCGGAAGGCCAAGCACAATTGCACCGCGCGCTCACTATGATCCCAGGACAATCCGGCGAGCAATTGAGAAATTCGAGCAACTTGGGTTAGCATATCGAGCCCAAGTGAACGGAACTGGGTGGGCAATCGTTTTAACAGAGCACTCCTCCCCCACGGCGGTGGACAGTAAGGCGGACAAGAAAACGGACGCGAAAATTCTTCCCTGCCCGGAAGCCGGACGCGAAACACTCCAAAAAAGTACGGATCAAAATGCAGTAAATATCCCTGTACCACCTCGCCCTTCCTTTATCGGACAGAAAAATACGGCGCAAGTGTTAACATTTCCCCCTCAAAAGATCCCCTCTGTGTCTACACCTTCCCCAATTACAGTAGGTGGGGTGCCCCAAAATGTGCTCCAGCGGTTAGTGCCAGATCGTCCTGCTTGGAGTGCGCGCAAAGTGCATATTTATATCGACCCCGTAACGGGGCGGCGGTATTACCGACATGACAATGGAAAGTTTGTTCTTATGCACTAACCCCAGGCATTGACTTGCTCTTCGAGTTTTAGGGCTTCCTCATCTGTCAATGTTTTGAGATACCTTAAAGTCATCGCGGCGGATCGGTGGCGAAGCTGGACTTGTAATGCCCTTGGATTGCCACTTACACGCAGCCGAGAAAGTGCCCCTGAATGACGCAGAACGTGACAAGCCCCTACATGCGCGGGTTTGCGTACCCCTGAAAGCTCGAATGCGCGCTGACATAACTGATGCGCTCTCTTGCGGGTAATTGGGAAAAGTCGATCGGTATCCTTAAGGCCACGTGCATGAATGTAATTCAGTAAAGCGGCAGCCGTTTCAGGGGAGATCGCTGCCTGTCCCGGACGCCCTCCCTTGCCACGGCGGATCAACACTCGCCATCCACCGGTTGAAGTGCGTACGAGATCCCGCGGCGTAAGAGAAAGGGCTTCAGAAACACGCAGGCACCCATCGAACAAAACTTGGATCAATAGGGCGTCCCGCTCCCCCTTATGCCCACGCCCGGCAGCCCGGGCAGCGACGATAAGGCGCCGTACCTCGTCAGGACCAATATGCGGGATCGAGGTCGCGGAATCCCACGATGAGACTAGACCTCTTGATCTTTTGTCCAGTTTCGCAGGGGAAGAACTCGATATATCAGGCAAGTTCGTCGTCAAATTTTATCACCTCATCCGGTGAGATTAGACAATTTGTCCAATTTTGTCAAGCCATCGGGAGGGGGTCGCAACCTATCGACTTCGCTTCGGAGAGACTCATTTATACACCGCAATGCTTCAAGAAGCCCTTTGTTTCTAGGAAGCTTGCAAGGCACTGCGTGAAGATATAGTCTAGGTAGGGGTGTTTGTATGAAAAGGAGAGTAGCTGTTATGACAGTTGTTATAGCAGTTGTTATGCTGGTACTCAGCGGATGTACACTTTTCAATTCCCCCCCTGTGGCTAGCTTCACATATAGTCCGTCTTCAGGTAATGCGCCACTAAACGTGTCTTTTGATGCTTCGTCGTCTTATGATCCCGATGGTTCCATCACCTCCTATACCTGGAGCTTCGGGGATGGTGGAAGTGGCTCAGGAATTGCTACCACACATACCTACACTAACGCGGGAACCTATACTGCTCGACTTGCAGTCACTGATAATGATGGAGGTACAGCTTCTGTGAGTCATTCCATCATCGTTACAGCAAATCAGCCTCCTGTAGCAAACTTTAGTTATCAACTGATGGGCGCTGCTCTGACCTTTCAATTTGATGCGGAAAATTCCTACGACCCAGATGGCCAAATTGAGACCTATCGCTGGGATCTAGGGGATAACACTGTAAAGTTCGGTCAGGTAATTCAACATACATTCCCCCGGTATGGGACCTATTACGTACGCTTGACTGTTACCGATGATCAAGGGGCTGAAAGTTCCACTACGCAACAAATCCAAATTGATCTCGTTACAGTATTTGAAGCACAGATGAGAAATGCAATAGATTATTGGGACCCCATCACAAGAAGCTTCGCCATGAATTGCATTTCACCATACCATAGCGGTAATTATTCTATAGACCAAATCTGCGACATTTGGGATACCTGTATGAAGCGTTGGGTTTACGTAAGTGATCCAGCTGGAGGTGTTGCATTCAACCCTACACCAGCGAGTGAAACTATCGCAATGGGGGTTAGGGGAGACTGCGACGATTTTGCCGCGCTGGTAGCCGCTTCAGTGGAAGCGATAGGCGGTCGCACACGCGTCATTATTGCGCACAGTCAAGACTGGCAGAGCTTGCACGCCTATGCCGAGGTCTGGCTCGGTAAGCTGGATGAGGATGGTATACAATCCATTGCCGATTATATCGCGACCAGATACTGGCTTCTCCTTCCAACTGAAATTTATTACTGGAGAGATGCTAACGGCGACATATGGCTAAACCTTGAC
>WFQT01000059.1 GCA_015486895.1 Anaerolineae bacterium | reverse complement strand
GGCTTTTACGGGGCTGGGCAAAGTTAAGAGCGCCTCTCTCCGCTACCCCGTTGCCGAGGATTACTTCCTTTCCGCTTTGAAGATAGCAACTGAGATCGAAGCGCCTCCGTTGATTCAGGAAGCGTTGGTCGGCATAGCGGATCTGCTACTGCGTGAGGGCAAAATCGAGGAAGCGCACCGGATCCTCGTGACATTGCTGGGCATCGCATCGCTCCCCGCCGCGACGAGGCAAGAAGCGGAAACGATCCTGGGCGCTGCTGCGGGCGGACCGCCGCCGGGCGAGCAAATCTCCACCGAAGAAGACCTCAAAACGATTATGGCGGATTTAACGCTCTTCAAACGCTTTTGAAACGCCTCTTGTTGTACACTTCTCCATAGAGCCGCGCGAACTGGGCGCTGTCCCTGTGCGGCTTCAATCCACCATTATGTTGCCTTTGGAGGTGCTCATGGGGGCTGCTCGGCGTTTGGAACAGGTGTATCTCATCACTGTGCGGCTGTGGTTGGAGGACGCAGAAGGTGAGCGAGCTGAATGGCGGGGCCGGGTGCGGAGCGAGGTGGACGGTGAAACGCACTATTTCCGCACCTGGGAGGCGCTGATGAATTACCTGCAGGGGATGCTTCCGGAGCATCTGCCGGGCGTTGCGGGGCCGGCAGCAGACAGGGCGCATCACAGTAGATGAAAACAAGATCAGCGCCCATCAGCGTTGATCGGCGTTTTATTTTTGAGGAGGCGAATGATGAAACATAGAATGGTTCTGATCGTTTTGCTGGTAGTGGGACTGCTTCTTGCACCCACAGTTGGATTGAGTTTTGCCCAGAAACCAGCGCCGGAGAGTATCACCGTCGCTCCAGCCCTCGGCACGGCGTTTACCTACCAGGGGAGACTGACCAATGGCGGCAATCCGGCCAATGGACAGTACGATTTCCAGTTCAAGCTTTACGCTGCTGCCAGCGGCGGCAGCCAGGTGGGCAGCACTCTGACTAAAAGCAACGTGCAGGTGAGCAACGGGCTCTTCACCGTGCAAATCGATTTCGGAAACGTGTTCAACGGTCAGCGGCAATGGTTGGAGGTTGCCGTGCGACCGGCAGGGAGCGGGAGCTACACAACCCTTTCCCCGCGGCAGGAGCTGACCGCGGCGCCGAATGCCCTCTACAGCCTGGGCGCGCCGTGGAGCGGGCTGGCGGGTGTGCCCGCGGGCTTTGCCGACAACGTGGACAACGACGCCTTAGCCGCGCTCTCTTGCGCCAACGGGCAACTGCCCAAGTGGAACGGCAGCGCCTGGGCGTGCGGTGATGACAGCGACACCACGTACACCGCGGGCGCAGGACTGACCCTGAGCGGGGGCGCGTTCAGCATTGCACCTGCATACCGTCTACCGCAAGGATGCACCAATGGGCAGGTGGCCAAATGGAACGGCGGCGCCTGGGCCTGCGGCGACGACAATGCGGGCGGTGGCGACTTTTGGGCGCTGACCGGCAACAGCGGCGTCAATCCGAGCAGCAATTTTCTGGGGACCACGGACAACCAGCCCCTGGAAATCCGTGTGAATAACCAACGCGCCCTGCGCATCGAGCCGGGAGGCAGTCCCAACATCATCGGTGGCTACAGCGGCAACAGCGTGGCCAATGGCGTGGCAGGGGCGACCATTGGCGGAGGTGGACACCCCGCCGGTGTCAACTATGTTATGGCTGATTTTGGTACTATAGGCGGGGGCTTTACGAATACCGTTAGCGCTGCCTACGCTACCGTGGGTGGAGGCCTTGGCAACACCGCAAGCGGTGTTAGCGCCACCATAGGTGGAGGCTGGGCCAACACGGCCAGTGGCATCAAATCCACCGTGGGCGGGGGAGACCATAACACCAGCGGCGACGACGCCACTGTCGGTGGGGGAATGGACAATGAAGCCAGTGGCGTCTACGCCACGGTGGGCGGGGGATACTACAACGACGCTGCTGCAACTTATGCCACCATCGCTGGCGGTGGATCCTCGGATCCAAACCATCCAACTACCACTAACAACCGCGTCACCGATGACTATGGCACCGTGGGCGGCGGTGGGCATAATCAGGCCGGCAACGGGGATAACAACACGACAAATGCCCAATACGCTACCGTGAGCGGCGGCGTCAGCAACGAGGCCAGCGCCGCCTACAGCACTGTGGGCGGCGGCCGGAACAATACAGCCAGCGGCAGCCGCAGCACCATCTCCGGTGGTGAAAACAACACGGCCAGTGGCTACCTGGCCGCCATCGGCGGGGGGTTCGGCAATACGGCCGGGTTCCGAGCCACGGTGGCCGGAGGCGACAGCAACACGGCCAGCGGCTCCTGGTCTGCGATTCCGGGCGGCAGCGGGAACCAGGCGACGGGAAGTTACAGTTTCGCAGCCGGACGGCGAGCCAAGGCCACCTATAGTGGCTGCTTCGTTTGGGGCGATTCCACCAATGCCGATGTGAGTTGCAATGCCAACGACCGCACCCTCTTCCGCTCCAGCGGCGGCTTCTGGATATACACCAACAGCGAGTACAGCAGCGGCGTGTACGTGGCTCCCGGCGGCGGTAGCTGGCATTCCCTCAGTGACCGCAACATGAAAGAGAACATCCACCCGGTGGACCCCATGGAGGTGCTGAACAAGCTGGCCCAGATGCCTGTGAGTACCTGGAACTACAAGACGCAGGAGGACGCCATCCGCCACATGGGGCCCATGGCGCAGGACTTCTACGCCGCCTTTGGCCTGGGTGATTCGGATAAGGCCATCGCCACGGTGGACGCGGAGGGCGTGGCCCTGACCGGTATCCGGGGGCTGTACCAGCAAAATCAGGAGCAAGCAAAGCGCATCGACACTCTGAACGCACAGAACGCCGAACTCCAGACACGTCTCGAGACGGTAGAGGCACAGAATGCCCAGCTCCAGGCGCAACTTCAGGCAATTGAAGCACAGATTCAGGCTTTGAGTGCTCAACTGGGAGGAGGCGGAAAATGAAGACTTCGAGCATGGCACGCCACGCGATACGGCTCCTTCTCGTGATGGCCCTGCTCCTGTCTGCTTCCGTCGTGCTGGCCCAATCGGGCGGCGGGTACGACCTCTCGTGGTACACCATCGACGGCGGGGGCTATACCTTCAGCACCGGCGGGAGCTACACTCTGGGCGGCACCATCGGCCAGCCGGACGCCGGAACGCTTTCCGACGGGAGCTACACCCTGGCAGGAGGCTTCTGGAGCGGTGCACCGGTAAAGTACAGAATCTACTTACCGCTGATGCCTAAGAATCATGAATGATAATCGGGCATAGCTGTGGAAATCTCCCCTGCTTGGCGACTTCGTCAGCGATGAAGAACGGCAGAGATACCTGCCGTTCTTCTTTTTTAGTCAAAACGGGCTGGTCTTCTCGAAAAAGTACTCCTTTCTGCCTGCAGAGTTTCCTATAAAGAAAGTTATTATTTAGTTTAATTTTATTAAGGTAGTACTTGACAAGATTGAACATATGATGTATAATATCTTTTGAGGTCAGGTTGTGCAACCATTAAGACTTCATAAGGAGGGTACGATGGAGTATCAGGCACCGGGTATTTGTCCTGTCTGTGGACATGCCATGCACGTGACTCGGCTCTCGTGCGACCAATGCGGCACCCAATTAGAAGGGAAATTTACCTTCCCGCGGATGGCTCAACTTTCTCTGGAACACCAGCACTTTGTGCAAGTTTTTCTGCAGGCGGAAGGCAAGCTGAACCGTGTACAGGAGATCCTGGGGATCTCCTACCCTACGGCGCGCTCTCGCCTGTTGGAAGTCATCCGTGCGATGGGGTACGAGGCACCGGCAGGGCAAGAATCAGAAGTTGCAGAACGCGTGGAGAAGCGAAAAGTTGTTCTCGAGGAGATCGCTGCCGGACGCTTGTCCGTGGACGAAGCCCTCGAGAAGTTGAAAACGCTCAATTGACCAAGGAGGTAACACATGGCAACACGAGAAGAACGCATGAAAATACTGGAAATGGTATCCAATGGGACAATTTCATTGGATGAAGCAGATCGTTTATTAGAGGCGTTGGGGAATACGGACACAGTGTCAGCAGAAACGCGCCCTGTCGGCCGCAACCCTAAATGGCTGAAGGTGCGTGTGACGGATACTGCCAGCAATCGTCCGCGCGTGAATATCTCTATCCCTGTCATGCTGGTTAAGGCTGCCCTTAAGCTGGGTGGAAAAATAAGTTTTGCCGGTCTGAAGGAGAGCAACATCGGCCTGGAAGGGGTAAAAACTCTGGAAGAAGCTATTTCTTCTGGAGAGATCGGCAAAATCGTCGATGTGTATGACGAGGAGGATGAAAAGCACGTGGAGGTGTATTTGGAGTAATAAGCATCGGGGTGATTTGATTACGGTGGGTGATAGCTTACCGGATGAATCCAGCCCTGGAGGCGAGCGCTGCACAGCGTGCAGCGCTCGCCTAAGCGGCGTTGCGTTTCCAATAACATTCTTTTATCGATAGGAGGTGTCCCACTTTTTGTAGACTCTTTGGTGTTCTTCGCGACCTGGCGTTGCAATGATCCTCGACAAAGTGACGAACTTCTCTCCTTCCTAACCCGGGTCAGCGGGAGAAGAAAGGAGTTTGAGGATGGGCGAGAGGGGAAGATGTCAAGTCCTGAAATGTGCTTAGACCAAAAAAGGGGACTATTCCCTTCCACGGACGATATCCTGTGCGGCTGAGACTACGACAATGTCAGTATTTGCCTCACCGTAATAGACCGATACAGGCATGGCATATGCCAAGGATATATGTGTGGCCTATCTGTATTGTAGAGGCGGATCGCCTCAGCTCCAGATGCCTTGGTGATACTCTCGCTCTTGTACACGCCATCCCAGTCAAGGGCAATTAGATTTACCCACGAATAGCCTCACGCTAAAATCTTACTCCGTATTGTAAACTTGGTATGTCAAGTGCGTAGTTTGCCTCCCGTAGCCCCCGCAAATATAGGGCCAGCAGAATGTCTCTGCTGGCCTTTGCCTTGTCGGCGGAAAAACACTTGGCGAACTTAGCTTATGGCCAATGGCAAGACAGAATACAATCACGAACCATGAAAGTGCGCTAAAAGGCGGCGGCGCCAAGGTCAAAACAGCGCTGAGCACGACAAAAAACGTCACTTTATGCCTTTGGGAATTTCCAAACACAATTTTGACTGCTATCCCATTATTGCCAGGCGCGGTTGGCCGGCTTTTTCTTGTGTCAGGCGGCTTAATCCGCACACGATTGCAGTACCTCTCCATAGTTCGCTGGCCGAAGCGCCCAGCCTTATCAGGGCTATTTCACCAATACCGTGTTCTTTCCGAACGCCTCTTTCCGACGGACGTGGGACAAAAGCACAACCTGGTTTGCCCTTTTCTTTAGGAATGCATAACGTCCCTGAGACACTAATGACGAAAAAAGAGCCGAAATTTCCGATTTTATGCTAATTTTGCCCTCGTGGAGGTGGAAAAATGACGATGAGATGACGATAGGATGCTATGATGGATTTGGGATGGTTCATTTATCTTATGTGGGCCCTTTACAAATCAAGGTTGCCCTCTTTAATAAGGCATTGAATTGCGTGTTTCGCATTGCGTGTTACGC
>WFQT01000058.1 GCA_015486895.1 Anaerolineae bacterium | reverse complement strand
CTACTAGGTTCTCTACAGCAATAGTTTGCTGCTCCGTTCCCAAGACAATCGCTTCCAGTTGTTTCTGGAGTTGTAGCATCTTCCGGGCAATGTCCGTCGAGATATCTTTTAAGTGCGAAGCATCCTCATAATTAGAATGCGTCGCTACATCGGTGTCATCGTGAATCTTTTTTATAGACGTCAAATTATGCGTCGTCTGGACAACAAGTTGGCGCACTTTATTGCTGGCCTCAGAACCGCGATCTGAAAGATGCCGCACCTCTTCAGCAATCACGCTAAATCGCTCACCATTAGCACCGGCCGCCGCAGCTTCAATACTAGCATTAATAGCCAGAATATGCGTCTCATCCGCCACTTCCGCCAGTTGCTGGTTGATCTCGTTGATCTGCTGACTAGCTTGTTGTTCCCCGGTAACGAAATCCCAAAAATACGCCGTCATGCGCTGTAAGTTCTTCGCGGAGGTCGTAAGCTGTGTGCTTGCTTCCAGGGCTTCCTGCATTTCCTGGGTTACCTGGTCCGCCAGCTCTTTGATATGCAGAGTAGCCTGCATGATTTGGTCAGCCGTTGCGCGAAATTCCTCGGCACTGGAGGCAATTTCCACCAGAGCGCTGGAGCTTTCTGCTACAGAATGAACCAAAGATTGAATCGTCTCAGTCAAGCGGCCGGCATTCTGCTCTAACATCAAAATAGCCCGCCGCGGAGCGTCTCTGACACGACGGATCAGGGAGATGAATACGATAAGAGCCAAGACTGGGAGAAGCAACATGCCCGCCCAGGCTAAGCTCTTAGCCACCTTCAATTTGACGGCAGCACCCTCCAACTCTGTCACATTTTGTCGGGCACTCAAGATGCTCTGTTGTCGATTTAAGTCATCGCTAAGTTTCTCATACTGGGGCACAACATAATTCTTGTCAGCGCTAAGCGCCTCCTGTTGATGGCTACCGGCAGCCGCTTGGACAACAGAGGTAACACCTTGATAAAAGTCACCGAATTCCTTCACCAGGGCTGTGTACTTGTCTTTACTTACATATCCTTTGTATTTGTCAAGTCTCAGCTCAAAATTAAATTTCTCGCCCTGAATCTTCTCCCCGAAATCACTGCCCGGCATCAATAACGATTGCAGCTCATACTGTCGCAAGTGATACAGCGATAACTGCATATGTTGTACCGTATCGGCCTGGTTCGCATGGACATTGGTAACTTGCAGCGCATCACCCACCTCGTAAAGATTGACCAAGATCACCCCATTCCCGACAACCGTCAAAAGAACAATGGAAATCAAAAGAACAAAGAATAAATTAGGGATGCTCACAAGCATTCCGTTCTCAGCTTTTTTCTCTTTCATGGCCTTGCCTCACTTTGTGCTCATCGTCTTTACCACCCCATAACTGCTCCATCGTCATGCGATAGAATATCAATAACACTGAAACGCTCTGATTTTTGCAAACAATTTCAATGTGTTGTTCGGATCCATGGCTGCCTGGCAAAGCTCACAGTTCTCAGCGAGAAGAAAAACGAAAATCTGCGTTTACACCTGTACCTGCAGCGCGCTCGGATTCTATCGTAACCAGGCACTGCTTCGGTGAGATCGCCCGGTAGATAGACGTACCCAAGACGGGCTTACAGTGACAGTGCAAATGTACACCATCACACCTTCGCAGGAACAGAGACGCCGTTCTCTACTAAGTTTCGTTTCTGGCCACAAAAATCAGATGTTCACCCTCGTCATCGTACGGATCCAATTCGTAAGAGCCGTATATAGCCTCTACAGTCAAGCCGCTAACAGCCAAAAGCAGGCACCCTTCCGACGCGAAGAAGAAACGTGCCGAAAAAGGTGCTACCCAACGTTCGCTCACGTGGGAACCAGAAATTCGCTCGTAAATGAAAGTAACATCCTGAACTTGCCGGGCCAGGTCCAAACTCCGGGAAACATATTTCAGCCACTGCGAGCCATCTGTTCCTTGCCATCGCTTTTCCAACAAGAAGCGGCCATCCGCCTCTAACAGGAAAGGCATATTAGGGTTCGACTGATCGATAATGAGCAATCCCCCCGGCCGCAAGTGCGTCTTGAT
>WFQT01000057.1 GCA_015486895.1 Anaerolineae bacterium | reverse complement strand
CGAGTGAACTGGGGGGAAGAGGAGATGGTCGCTTATTGCCGGGAGGCCGGTTTCAGCCGTTGCCGGGCGACGCCTTTTGTCAGCAAGACTAATTGGCAGCTCACGCCGGAGCAGATCGACCGCTGGTTTCGCCAGTCACCGCCGGGCGCTCGCCTTTCTTTCGCCGACCGTTTACGCGCTCATTTAGCTGACAGCGAAGTAGCGCGAATAGAAGGGCTGTTCCGTCACCAACTTAGCAATAAACTTGTCGATTGGCGGAGCAGCTTCTTGATTCTCTCGGGGCAAGTGCCATCCGAGTAGCACGACGGACTCTCTTTTCCTCTACGAAGGCACCGAATCCCAACGGGCGCTCAAACTGTTTCCCAAAAGTCGCGCAAAGCGCCGGCAACGGTCAGAGGCGCTTCGACGGGGGCGAAATGCCCCACTTCGGGCAGGACCAGCAAGCGCGCCTTGGGCATGAGTTCCGCTAAGGTCTGGGCATTGTCGAGAGGCGTAACGACATCTTTGCCACCCACAATAATGAGAGCCGGGGCGGTAATCTTCGGCAAGTCAGGGCGCACATCCGGGCGGGTAAAGACTGCTTCTGCCGTCCAGTAAAGCCCTTCGCCGTCAGTAGTCAGGAAGTCGTGGCGGAAATGTTCCACCGCTTCCGGTCGCTTGGCGCGGCTCATGTCACTGAAGAAGAGCCCAGATAATCGGTCGACAACCATTTCAGCTTTGCCGGCACGCACGGCCCCCACCAGTTGCCGGTAGCCGGCCAGCCGTTCTTCGCTTTCCGCCGTGGGCGAGCCGCCGATCAGAGTGAGTGAGCGAACGGTTTCTGGGTGAGCTAAAGCGAAAAGCGGGGCCATCATCGCGCCCATGGAATGGCCTACATAGTGCACCGGGCCCACACCTAAGGCTTGTACCAGTTGGTAAAGGTCTTCAGCCATGTCGGCCAGGCTATAGGCCTGGGCAACAAAGCCTGTCTTGCCATGCCCTCGCTGGTCCGGTAGGATAAGTTGATATTTCTCTGCTAAGGCTGCTACTTGAGCATCATATTCGCTGCGGTTCCAGGTGAGACAGTGGGCGAAAAGTACCGCTTCCCCCGACCCATTGACTTCGTAGTCGTACTGCACGCCGTTGATTTCAGTTGTCGCCATGATTGCCTCCTTTGCTGGTCTATTCCCTTTTGCATGGGAAACATATGAACACGACATCTCAATTATAGCAGAAACTCTGGCTACCTGGTACTTTAGAATGAAGAGCGAGACCATCGGATATTGTTGGGTGTATCGCTTGCTCTCATCCATCCCCAACCCCTTCCTTCTCCCATGCGTATGGGAGAAGGAAGGGGTTACGCGGGCACGCGAGTGGCCGCGCGTCTCTTCTTTTCTCGCTCACATCTATGGGAAATGGAAGAGGAAGCGCAACGGCACCTCGCGCAGCGCTGCGGCTCCTCCCTCTCCCAATTCTGGGAGAGGGAAGGAATGTCGAACGTAGTGAGACAGGAAAGGAGAGGGCTAAATGAGCAATCGCCATGAGCGGTTGCTCACTGCATAACGATGAAAATAAAGCGCAGATAACGCTGATCTTTTAAAAACCTGCGAAAATCTTGTGAATCTACGTCATCTGCGTGCTATTTACGGAGCAGATATCACTCGTTAGTGAGAGCACAAAGACCTTACGAAAATTAAGTAGGTTACCGGTTGCTGTCACTAATGATTGTTACCACGTCGTTGTCGCTGCTGGAAACGTATACCAGGTTATGCACGGTGTCCATAGCAATCCCTTCTTTAGCGCCGGCTGGCAGCATGACCGCAGCCAAAGGCGTATAGCCCTGGCGCATGCCATATATCAACACCCGGTCGTCCGCAGCCACGAAAAGGTGGCCGTTGTTGGGATTCAAAGCCAGCACGTAAGGCTGCACTCCTATAGCAACAGCGCCTTTCATTTCGTCATGTTGCACATCGTAAATGGCTATGGAGTGAGCATAATCGCCTCGCTGGGCGATATACGCCTCCTGGCTGGCGGGGTCTACAGCCAACCCATAGGGCTCAATGAGGCTATCGCGATGCTTGAGCACACTGCCGTTCTGCAGGAAAATTAGCTCCTGAGAGCCGTGGGCGGTCATTAACAGGCTTTCGTCGGCGGGATTGACCGCGAAGAGGGCCGGCTGGCTGCCTACGTCGGTTAAAGTACCTGCTGAGGAAAGATCATCAGCGTGGAAGAGGGAGACGGAGTTGCCATCATAATTGGCTACGTAAATTAAGTTGCCTAACAAAGTGACACCATCCGGGTGCGAACCCACCGTCGTTGTGATTACCGTTGCTGTGGTCAGGTCATAGGACACTAGCTGATCACTGTTCCGCGCGGTGACATACAGCCGGGAGCGGGAAGCATCGAACCAGATGTGGTTCAGGCCGTGAATGCCATTATTCAGGTCAATGGTTGCCTCCATGCTTCCAGTGCTGCCGTTGATAACGCCGATTTGTGCTCCCGTGCCCGTGGCACCGTAAAAAGCAACATAAGCCCGGTTGTGCAAAGCATCCACTGCGATTCCCATGGGATGGCTACCGGCGGGCAAATTCACGCTGTAACGCAAATTGATCTCTTGCGGTGTGGGCGTGGCTGTCGGTGTGGCTGTTGGTAATGGCGTTGGTGTACTCGTCGGGGAGGGCGTTGCCGTGGACGTCGGTGTCCCTGTCGGCGTGGCTGTCGGGGTGATGGTGGCAGTTGCTGTAGCTGTTGGGGTT
>WFQT01000056.1 GCA_015486895.1 Anaerolineae bacterium | reverse complement strand
GGCCTGCCTGTGCGAGCACGCAGACAGGCACACCACAGCGAATGAAAATTTAGATCAGTGTTTTCCGTGTTCATCCGTGAGCTATTTTCAGAGCTATTTTCAGAGAAGATCAGACAGGAATTCACTGTAATCTGCACAATCAGTAGGAAAATCAAATCAGGAAATCTGTGTAATCTGTGGTTCAAATAGTCTTTCTGAGCCAAAAACCTCTTTTCCGTCAGACTCCAGATAATAAAATAAACTTCGGTTTCTGTTGGGCCGGGCGGGGCATGCCAGCTTCGCGCTGGCCCTACCCTCATTCTCACAGCGTGCTCTTTGTAGCTGCGATACTGCTTATTATAAACGCGCTGGCTGGCGCAGACAAGGGCAACTACACCCGAGACATGTTGAGGGAAAAAAGAGCCTGCAAGACTGCCAGGGAACTATTGGCTTAACTCTTCCCATTCTGATACGAGCTGCTCCAGCCGCTTTTCCAAAAGCCGATATTCTTCTCCTAATACCTGGACTTTCTCCATATCCATTGCTTGCCCGGCGCGGGAGATGGCTTCACCCACGGCGGACAGTTTCACTTCTAAGCGCTCAATGTGTGCTTCCATGTCTGCCACCCGAGCAGCTTGTTTCATTGCGGCCTGACGCTGGCGGCGTAATGTTTTGCGCTCTTCATAATATTGGTTGCCTTTGCGCTCCTGCCGGGCCACAGTGCGGTCGGCTTGTTGTCGTTCTTTCTGAGCCAGGTAGGCCGTATATCCGCCATGGCTCACATACAGCCGGCCATCCTCTAACCACCAAACTTGTGTGGCCAATGCCTCCACCAGGTAACGGTCGTGGGTAACCAACAAAATAGTACCATCGAATTCCTGCAGGACATTTTGCAAGATTTCCTGCGAGTCTAAGTCCAAGTGGTTGGTGGGCTCATCTAAGAGCAGAAAATTCGCTCTCTGGACCGTCAATTGAGCTAAAACCAAACGGCTACGCTGCCCACCGCTCAACTGCCCTACCCGGCGAAAAGCATCATCCCCGCGAAAGAGGAATCTCGCCAGTAAACTGCGCGCCTGTTCTATAGGAATGTTCTTTGTAGCCAACAAGGTATCCAAAACGCTCTTTCTCGGGTCTAATGTGCTATGCATCTGGGCCATATAGCCGGTGCGCACGCCAACGCCACGCCGGATGTTCCCCGCTAAAAGGGGGATTTCTCCCAGAATAGTGCGGAGGAAAGTAGTCTTGCCGCTGCCGTTGGCACCAATAAGCGCCGCTCGTTCCCCCCGGCGCAGTTCCAGGTTGGGAACGCGGAAAAGCGGCTGATCATCGGTATAGCCGATGACCAAGTCCCGCGTCGTGAGCACAACGTCACCGCCACGCAACCTGGCTTGCAGCTTGAACTTGATCTGTTCCTGTTCCCGCGGCCGGCTGATGGCATCCTCCTGGAGGAAACGCTCCAAGCGAGTGCGCCGACCCTGTGCTTCCTTAGTGCGTTGCCCGGCTAAATTACGACGGACGAAATCTTCCGTCTTGGCAATGTAAGCTTGTTGCTCTTCCCAGCGACGTCGCCATAGGGCCAGCCGTTCCTGGCGTTGTTGACGATAATGGCTATAGTTTCCTCGATACGTCTCCAAGAAACTAAAAGCGATTTCCCAAATGCGGTTACTGAGCTTGTCTAAGAAATAGCGATCATGGGCGACGACTATCAAAGCGCCGGGCCAGTTGCTTAGCACCGATTCTAACCACTCCAACGCCGCCAAATCCAGGTGATTTGTGGGCTCGTCTAATAAGAGGAGTTCTGGTTTAGCGAGGAGCAAGCGGCCCAGGTAAGCGCGAGCACGCTGACCACCGCTGAACTGGCATAATAGCTGTTGCTCCTGCTCCACAGTGAAGCTTAACCCGCGCAGAGTTTTGCGTATTTCCACTTCATAGTCGTAGCCACCAGCGAGGCGAAATTCCTCTTCCAAAGCGCCATAGCGGACCATAGTCTCCGGGCTGTGGTCGCCGTTGCTAATCTGTGCCATCAACTGTTGCAGCGACGCTTCCTGCTGCCGTAACTCGGCAAAAGGCTCCAACATTACTTCCCACAGCGTCTGGTCGCCCGGCTCCGGTGGATCTTGTGGCAGATAGCCAATGGTGAGCCTTTGCTTACGCCTGATCTTGCCCTCACTGGGCTCTTCTTGGCCAGCGATGATCTTCAGGAGGGTACTCTTCCCTTCCCCGTTGGGGCCCACCAGCCCGATGCGGTCCCCCTTTTCAATGGTGATATTGATACCTTCCAGCACGTCTAAAGCGCCATAACTTTTGCTCAGGTTGATGCCGCTCAGAATTGTCATGTTGGGTTACTGCCTCCTTCAGCTACTGCCAGTATAGTCACTTTGCTCAAGGATGACAAAGGGTTGGAGCCATTCATTCGGTAAACAGTCGTCATGAGCGGATGCATGCCTCATAACGATGAAAATAAGAGCGCTGATTGCGCTGATTCTACAGATTAACGCCGATAATTTTTTAGGAATCTACAGAAATCAGCGTTAATCTACGCCATCTGCATTCTATTTACGAAGCGTTCCGCGTTGTTTTATTCAGCCGCGGCGGAAGTTTGCCGGAGGACATAAGACCACTGTCCAGCCAACTCTGCTTGCAAGTCCGCCAGCACCAGGTGATAACGAGCCATGACAATGGCATCTTCGCCATCCCGATAATAACGATGGCGTACGCCTATGGGAGTGAAATGCCAGCGAGAGTAGACATCTTGAGCGGTGAGATTAGCCTGGCGCACGTCTAAGTAAACCACCTGGGTTGCGCCACGCCGCGAAACACCAAGAAGGAAGGATAACAGCAAGAGCGACCCCAGCCCATCGCCGCGCCAGTTTTTCTCGATGGCAATATTCGCTAAGTGTGCCTCTGGAGGATAAATCATGCCACCGCCATAGCCAATCAAATCTCGTTGACCCTCAGTGCAGTGCCATAGGGCAAGATAATAGCTGGTCGGCGCTTGCAGATGCCGGCGATAGCCTTTCTCCGGCCAGGGGTCACTGAAAGTTGCACGCTCTATTGGCATAACCAGGGGAATATCTCGTGGGCGCAAAAGGGTAATTTCCCAAAGGCCATTCTTTTGATTCATGGTTACATTAACCTGACCTAGCCAAGCCAGAACCAAGAAGCTAACCACTGATTACACAGATTTCCACAGATTTTGGTTTATATCTGTGTAATCAGTGCAAATCTGTGGTTCAATTTCTTACAACGTGTACAAGAATTTCATCGGTGAGATCCTAACCTGGCCGAGATCGTTATGGCTGGATGTACAGAGGGACGATAGCATCGGGAAGGGGCAGCGGCGCGGCAGCGGCGATTTCCGCCGCCCGTTCGGCCAGGTGAGCTGACCGGCGGACACAATCGGCCGGAGAGCCGATCTGTAACGATGGGATGCCTCCATTCAGCAAAGCTTCGCGCAAGACAGCGTCAATCTCGCCGCAGAGAAGCGTTGCACGCCCTGAAATCTGGGCTAACAAGTCTGCCGGGTAGCCGAGGAGTGTTTCACCCAACGGGTGTTCTGGCCCCCCTTGATAGCATTTCCAGAGAACCCGTTTGCGACCGGCTTGCAAAATGACACAGAGAGGATTGGCTTCCCGGCGCCAGGCATGGGCAATCACATCCGGCGTTGGCACGGGAACAATGGGAATTCGCCGGGCTATAGCAATGCCTTTGGCTAAGCTGAGGCCGACGCGAACGCCGGTGTAAGAACCTGGCCCTATTGTGACTGCCAACAAGGCCACACTGTCCCAAGTTACGCCGGCGCGGGCCAACACGGCTTCTACTTGCGGCGCCAGTTCGACGGTGTGTCGTCGATTGCTTCGCCAGTTGCTTTCGGCTAATACGATACGATGTTGCCGGTCGTAGAGGGCGACGCCGGCCCACTCCGTGGCAGTGTCTATAGCTACAATCACGATAGCTCCTTTTCCAGGCGCTGCAGAAGCTTTACCGCTGCCGGGCCATAGCCATTGAAAGTAAACAAACGGCCGCCATTTCCGGCCGTCTGTATTTCCACCCAGAGATGATCCGGTGGCAGATAACGCTGCAAACGCTCTGCCCACTCAATAACCATGACGCCCATTCCCCCCATGAGCTCATCCAGGCTGAGGACAAAAGCAGCCATAGCCTTTTCATCCAGCCGGTAACAATCTACGTGGTAAAAAGGGATTCCCCCCCTGCCTTGATACTCATTGATAAGGGTAAATGTGGGACTGGTCACCAGCCCTTTTGCCCCTAAACCGCGGGCAATGCCTTGGGCGAAACGGGTCTTCCCGGCACCCAGATTGCCGTGCAGGGCAATGACGCAGCCCGGCCGTGCCAGCCGGCCGACTGCTGTCGCTAAAGCCATGGTTGCTGCCTCATCGCGACAGAGCCTATGCCAACGGTATTCCGGCATGGCGTGTGC
>WFQT01000055.1 GCA_015486895.1 Anaerolineae bacterium | reverse complement strand
CGTCTTCCCGCAGCCGCTCGCCGCCCCAATCGCTCATGTTGAAAGGCGGGTTGGCCAGGATGAAATCGGCGCGCAGGTCTTTGTGCAGGTCGTTGTGGAAACTGTCGGCGGGTTGGCCGCCCAAGTTGGCATCGATGCCGCGGATGGCCAGGTTCATCATGCCCAGCCGCCAGGTGGTGGGGTTGGATTCCTGGCCATAGATGGCGATATCACCCCGGCGACCACCGTGTTCCTTCACAAAGCGTTCGCTCTGCACGAACATGCCGCCAGAGCCGCAGCAAGGATCGTACACCCGGCCGCGGTAGGGCTCGATCATGGCTACCAGCAGTTTGACCACACATTGGGGGGTGTAGAATTCACCGCCCCCTTTGCCCTCGGCCGCGGCGAACTTGCCCAGGAAGTATTCGTACACCCGGCCCAGGACATCCTTAGCTCGCGAAGCCTCGTCTCCCAGGCCGATCTTGCTGATGATGTCGATCAGTTCGCCCAGACGGCGCTTGTCCAGGGCCGGCCGGCCGTAATCCTTGGCCAGCACGCCTTTGAGCCGGGGGTTCTCTCGCTCGATGGCGGCCATGGCGTCGTCGATGATCTGGCCGATGGTGGGCTGCTTGGCGTTGGCCTGCAATCTTTCCCAACGGGCTTCCTTGGGCACCCAGAAGATGTTGGCCGCCAGGTACTCGTCCCGGTCCTCCGGGTCGGTGTACTCTGTTTCTCGCAGGGCTTCCAGTTCATCGTACTTGGCTTGGAACGCGTCGGAGATGTACTTGAGAAAGATCAGGCCCAGGACGACGTGCTTGTACTCAGAGGCGTCCATGTGGCCGCGCAGTTTGTCGGCCGCGGCCCAGAGCTTGTTTTCAAAGCCAAGGTTGGCGCCGTTGGTTTTGTTGTGGCTCATGATGTTGTCACCTTTTGGAATCAGAGGAGCGCGGCCTCGCCGTCTTTGCGGGTGACGGCGTCTACGGTGCTGTCCCGGCGCAAGATCGTTCGGTGCTCTTCCCGCGCAGGATGATCTTCCCACCGGTGTATGCTCAGTCCGGCGATAATAATGCTCGCGCGTCACCTGACTATGCACCTACCCTGCCCGATTAAGCATGGGATCAACCAATTGTGCTCAGGTGTCAGCTTCGTTCACTGACATAAATCACTTACTGCTTCCATTAAGCGCGTGCGCACATTTGACATACATTACATCACATCATACCAACCCCAACACCTTCTGTCAAAGAAGGCGTTAGTTGTCCACGTTTCCACTAATAACGAAGCGCCGAGGACACTGAGGAGAAGTCCATTTTCTAAAGCTTCAACGCCATGTAGGGATTTTCGCCCTTTACGTCATCCTCTTCATCTGTTTTCTGCCGTTGCACAGCCTGCGCCAGGTCCTGGGCCGGGTGTGCGACTGCGTCTAATAAGATCATAGAATGGCAGCGCCCACGTGGGTCATGGGGGGTATGCCTTTAAGCCCGCATACGTTGCGCCTTCGATAGTGCCGTCGACTTCTTCTGTGCTGGAGAAAAAACACTCGTTTGCCCGCTTGCCGGGGCAACAGGCCGGCCGACCGCTATTCTCGTTCCTTTGTGGTGCCCGGAGGAATATGGCGTCTACCTGTTCACGACCGGGAAATAGCTGTGGAGCGGCAAATCGGTTTGGCAGGCCAGGAGGCGCACGTCATCTACGTAAAAATCGGTGGGGTTGGTGTCATTGGTCACGGCCCGGAAGTGCAACCATAACGGGCCTGGGGGCAGTTTTCCGGTTAGAGTAAAAGCCGCGTGCTGCCATTGGAAAGTGTGGTCACCATCGTTGTAAGAGGCAATCACTGTCAAGGGAGCGCCTGTAGTGGTTTGCAAGGAAACGGTGAGCCAGTCATGGGCAGGGAAGTGCTCCCAGGTCGTCACTTGCCACCAGTAGTCCAGATAGAACGTGCTGCCGACCGGTGCGGTAATCACTTGCCAGGCATTGTCGGAGGCGTAATTGCTGCCGCCTAAGTAAAGTGCCCGCCGGCCGCTATGGGCGTTGGCGTCGCTGATGAGATCGTAGCCCCCGGCCGATTCAGTCCGCCAGGCGCTATCGTTCTCAAAACTGCCGTTTTGCACCAAGTCATGGCATGTGAGCGGCGGCTGGGCTGCCCGAACGGGAGGTACATTGCCACCGCTGCTCAGCCAGGCGAGGCATAAACCAACGCTGGCTAAGAGTAGGATGGAAAGCAATTTTCTCCGGAATTGTCGTGGCATTTTTCCCCATCTTGCTAAAAATCTTGTGTAACTACTTGCTTTCCTCAGCGCCAATCTCGATGGGAAGGCCGACTTTCAGGTCGTGATAGGCGGCTCCAAAAGCACCGCGAAAGGCTGCCAGGCTCCAATCACAGCTATCGTGGGCAGAAAGGCTCACCAGGTGAGGG
>WFQT01000054.1 GCA_015486895.1 Anaerolineae bacterium | reverse complement strand
TTTCCGCTCCATTGCTTTCTCTCCTTCAGAAAAAGGATACGGTAGAGACGGCCTACCGGGCCGTCCCTGCTATATAATGTTAAGATCCCCCGACGTCAAATGCCGTTAAAAGTATACTGGTTCCTGATATTCTCCGAAGACATCACGGAATACATCGGTGATTTCCTGCAAAGTGGCGTAGGCGCGCACTGCCTCGATAATGGGATACATTAGGTTCTGGTCCTCTTTGGCCGCCTGGCGTAGTTCCGCCAAGGTACGTTTTACCTCCCGGTTGTCCCGGGTGCGTCGCACTTCCTGCAACCGCTTGACTTGCCGGTTATAGCCGGCCTCATCTATCTCCAGCAGCGGGATGGTCAGTGGTTCTTCCTGGGCATACTCGTTAACTCCAACCACGATGCGCCGCTTTTCATCGATCTCCATTTGGTAGCGGAACGCTGCTTCGGCGATTTCTCGCTGGAAAAAGCCCTGTTCGATGGCTGGTACCACGCCGCCCAAGGCGTCAATGCGCCGGAAGTATTCTTCCGCTTCCTCTTCCATCCGGTTAGTGGTTGCTTCCACGAAGAAAGAGCCGGCCAGGGGGTCAATCGTGTTGCTTACCCCCGACTCGTGGGCAATGACTTGTTGGGTGCGCAGGGCGACTAACGCCGCCTTGGCACTGGGTAATGCTAACGCCTCGTCCATAGAGTTGGTGTGCAGACTTTGGGTGCCGCCTAAAACTGCGGCCAGTGCCTGGATGGCGGTACGGACGATGTTGTTTTCCGGCTGTTGAGCTGTCAATGAACAGCCGGCCGTTTGCGTGTGAAAGCGCAACAGCCAGGAGCGCGGATCTTTGGCGCCGTACTTTTCCCGCATGGCCCGAGCCCAAATGCGCCGAGCAGCCCGGAATTTGCCAATTTCCTCAAAGAAGTCGTTGTGAGAGTTGAAAAAGAAGGAAAGTCGTGGGGCAAAACTGTCTACGTCTAGACCCCGGTCTATGGTGGCCTCCACGTAAGTGAAACCGTCGGCCAAGGTGAAAGCCAGTTCCTGAGCTGCCGTAGAGCCCGCTTCCCGGATGTGATACCCAGAGATGCTGATGGTGTTCCATTTAGGCATTTCCTGGCTGCCGAACTCGATGGTATCCACCACTAAGCGTAAGGATGGCCAGGGCGGGAAGAGGAATTCTTTCTGGGCGATATACTCTTTGAGGATATCGTTTTGGATAGTGCCGCCCAATTTGTGCCGGGGGATGCCCCGTTTCTCGGCGGCGACAATGTACATAGCCCAAATGATAGCTGCCGGGCCGTTGATGGTCATAGAGGTGGTCAGTTTATCTAACGGCAGCCCGTCCAGTAGCACTTCCATATCCCGCAAGGAAGAAACGGCTACGCCGCATTTGCCGAATTCGCCCAAGGCGCGGGGAGAATCGGTATCATACCCGTAAAGGGTTGGCATGTCGAAGGCTACGGAAAGGCCGGTTTGGCCGTTCGCCAGCAAGTATTTGAAGCGCTGGTTAGTTTCCTCGGCAGTGCCGAAGCCGGCGAACATGCGCATGGTCCACAGCCGGCCCCGGTGCATGGTGGGGTAAACGCCGCGGGTGAACGGGTATTCGCCGGGGAAGCCTAAGTCTCGCTGGAAATCCAGGTCGGCCACGTCGGCCGGGGTGTACAACCGCTTCACCGGCGTGCCGGAAGTGGTGATGAAAGTCTCGTAACGTTCTGGGCGGCGAGCCGTTGTAGGCGCTACCGTTTCTTGTTCCCACCGTTCTTGTTCCGTGACAATTTTCTGTACATCATCTTTGTTGTACACGGTGATTCCTCCTTCCTTGAAACAACAATCCCGCTACAAGTTCTTCTCCCCAAAAGTTGGGGGAGACCGAGTAGAGGCCATCCGGCAGAGGACAACTTCTTCCCTGAGATCAGGAGACGCCGGCCGGGAGCCTTAGCCGTCGGACACAGGCCAGAAGCCAGTGACCGCCGCTTGTAGACATTGTTCCATTGTGCCAAAACGCATTTTAACACCACTATGCGCCGGCGCATAACAAGCCATCTTGCCGGCGTTGGTGGCCATAGTGTGAATGTGCAATGAGCGTAACGGTGCCACCACGGCGCAGGTGTCGGCGACTACCATGCCGCCACTAACTTCAATTTGCTGCACGTAGCCTGCTTCCAAGCCGCGCTGCCGGGTGATGCGCCCGGTGGTGACCCACAGTTTTGTACGCAACCGTTTCCCCTGGAGGAAATCAGCCACCAGCGCCAATTCGTGCAGGCTGGCATGGGGACAGCCGATGGTGACCAGGTCAATGGCGGTTACATCTGGGTCTGCATCCATGGCTGCAAGCGCCGGGGATAGGCTGTCCACCCGCAAGTGACGGGCGTCGGGAGCAATGATCTCTTTGCCTGATGAGATCGCCTCCGGTGTGTAGTCGGCAATATGGTAAAGGGCCACGGCGCCGTAGGCAGCCAGAGCAGCGCCCAATGTTTTCAGTCGATCCACCGCTGGGCTGCCATCAACCAACTGCTCCCGGGGGGGCAATGGCAATAGCCAGCGAGCTAAGTCACGGAAATAAGGGACGCCGTTACCTACCGTTTTCCCCACCACGTAGCCCAAAGCACCAAAATCGGCGATGCTGCGCAACGGGACCGCCACGTCAATAACCCAGTTGGCCCGGCGAGCGCTTTCTATGTGCAAGCCGTAAGCTGCCGTCCGGCCGACGATGGCTGCTGCTAACGCTGAAGGCCCACCTTCCCGGTTACTATAGGAGCCCAACACGGAATTGGCAAAGACGACGGCAGAGGATTCAGCCCAAGCCAAATGCGCCCCCACTCGCGGCAGGTACTCGCTGAAGAGATACGGGGTGCAGCTCATGGTAGGCCGGATACCCATTTGCCGGAAGACATCGATAGCTTTTAGCTGCGGCAGGGCGAATTCTGGGGCAAAGCCGATTTCTTGCCAGCGCGCTTCTTCCAGGCCCATAGGGTTAAGCGTCGTAGGCACAACGACTTGGGCCCCTTCTGCCGCCCATTCTTGCAAGAAGCTGATGCCAGCATCGCCCAAATTCTTGTAACTGACGCCGGCAATGTGAGCGTGGACAATAGGTAACAACCGCTCGGCACCATAAATCCGGCCCAAAGTAGCCACGATTTCCATGGCTCGTTGCCGGCCTGGTCCCTCTGTGCCGGCCAGTACCTCTTCTTCTTCTGAGCTGAGATGCAAAGTCTTTGCCAAGCCTGTTTCTGCCTCGGAGGGAGTTTTCCGGCGCCGGAACCGATGCTGGGGGAAGCAGCATCCCGGCGCGCTGTTACACCTATTTATATTTTACCACAAACCGGGTATCTTCTCAATAACCTGGGATGATGTCGTTTTTATCTGCCAATACTCCCCGACGGGTTGCTTCGCAAAAAATCGGAGCTTTGAGGTCTATGGTTATCCCTGATAGTCCTGTGGCATGACCCATAACAAAGCCTCTTTGCGCTACGATTCTCCCCACAATATTGAGAAGATACGTTTTTGTCGGGGAATACTATATCGTATTGGCTCGATCACCCGGGGGTGGGGACTTAGCCTTGGGGACTACCCTACCTGGCAACTACAGAGATGCAAGACGTTACGGACACCCTTCTATTGTAAGGCGTTAGCAGATCTGTGCGAAGGCCAACAAGTAATAGTGCATTTTGTCACAATATGCAAACTGCACACATGTTCTCTTTTCATTTATGTTCTTGGATTACGTTTACAAAATGGGGGGCCCTTGCTATACTGGTTAGATGTACTACACGATAGGGAGAGGAATAGTGGGCCTGATGGACGCATCTGATGTGGAACGGGACATAGAGTGGGTAGTGGGTCACTTAAAGCAGATACAAACAGGCTACCCGCAGGTATTACAGGATGTACAGCAAGTGGGGGATAGCGTCAAATTGAGCTTTTATCTTGAAGACATCTCGATAGACGCTTTGCAGTCTTTGAGAACCGCGGGTGTGGATGCATGGGAAGACAAGCAGCATCTCCGTCATCTCTTCCTGGCCCTATCTTCCATGACTTTGGAAAACTGTGGGGAAGAGAAGTTACAGGCGTTTAGGCAGTTCCTGGAGAGGACCGCGGCGGGAATCTTGGCATCGGAAGAAGCCTTCTCCGAGGAGTAGAAAGGAGGTAAATAGAATAGAGATCATAGTTGAAGTGTACAGAACTGCAGTAAAACAGGAAATCTTATTGTAAATTCAATGAGTGTCAGGAGGGGAAAATGAAATCTCGTAATTGGTTCGTCTTGGTTGTTTTGTTAGTGTTAGTGGCTATGGTGGTGGCCAGTTGTGCCAAGCCAACCGCTGCTCCGACGAAAGTACCCGCTGCTCCGACGAAGGCACCTGCTGCCCCAACAAAAGCACCACCAAAACCGGAGAAAGTTGTTCGCATAGGTGGGTTGTACCCGCTTACCGGGAGCCTCGCAAAACTTGGCGCGGAAAACCGGAACGGTCTTCAACTGGCTGTAGATGAAATTAACAAGGCTGGCGGCATCAAATCTATGGGCGGCGCCAAGATAGAAATGGTATGGGGCGACTCCCAGGGCAAGCCAGACATAGGGATATCCGAAGTGGAGCGATTGGTACAGCAGGAGAAGGTACCTCTTATCGTTGGGGCGTACCAATCATCTGTGACCATACCGGCAACCCAGGCAGCAGAGAGACTGAAAACTCCTTTTGTCGTCTCCATGGCTGTGGCCGATAAGATCACTGAGCGTGGCTTTAAGTACACCTTCCGAGTATGTCCCAAGG
>WFQT01000053.1 GCA_015486895.1 Anaerolineae bacterium | reverse complement strand
TCTAATGCTTTCTGCAACAAGCTGGAGGAGATTGCTAAGTCAGTCGTGATCACTGCAAGCATGGTGGCCATATTGGGATGAATCATCCCTGCACCCTTGGCAATACCGCTGATGAGACCAGCCGGTTGGCCGTTTTCGTCAAGGATGACTGCCCCGGCCCACTTAGGCCGCGTGTCGGTAGTCATAATCGCTTTTGCCGCCGCTTGCAGGCTGCTACGGCTTAAAGTAGAACGCGCCATTTCAATGCCACGTTGCACTTTAGCCAACGGCAACGGCACGCCAATGACGCCGGTAGACATGACACAGAAGCTATCCGGTGGTAGACCGCATTGTTTTTCGGCAAAATGGGCCATGGCCTCAGCGGCCTGCAACCCCGCCTTGCCGGTGACCGCGTTGGCGTTGCCGGCGTTGATGACAACGCCGTAAACATGATCTGGTTGCCGACGACAAAGCGCCCGATCAAACAGCACCGGCGCCGCCGCGAACTTGTTCTGCGTGAAAACAGCAGCGGCAGTGCACGGTCTTGCGCTGATAATGATGGCGACATCAGGCAAGCCCGCGGCTTTTAGGCCACCCTGGCCGGCCCCGGCCAAGAACCCTTCCGGCAACTGCCACTTCATTTCCCCCATGACGATCTCTCCTCGTATGAAATAGAACCTCACCCCGGCTGACCGCCTACCTGGGCGGTCAGCCACCCCCTTCTGAAAATGATTTACGCACGGATAACACAGATTGGCAGTTAGTCGTTAGCGCCAAACGCACACCACGCAACACGCACTACGTATTACGTGTCTGAATTACACAGATTAGATAAGCCAGAAATCCGTGATTGTCTTTTTTGATTTTAGCTCGGCCAGATTAGTTAATCGCGCTTAAACTTGCTGTAGTCCGTGGTTTCCTCACCGGTATGCCCTCCCCGTTCCATGTTTAGCAGGGCTCGTACTTTCAATGGCAAACCGAAAAGCTTAATGAAACCTACAGCGTCTTCCTGGTTATAGACATCCTCCTCGCCAAAAGTAGCGTAATCTTCCCGGTATAGGCTGTAAGGCGACTTACGGCCGGCCATGATAATGTTGCCCTTATATAATTTCAAGCGCACAGCACCGGTGAGAGTTTGCTCCGTTGAGCGCACGAAGGCATCTAACGCTTCCCGCAGAGGAGTAAACCAGCGACCGTTGTAAACTAAATCGGCGTAATGGAGACCAACAATTTGTTTAAAATGTAGCGTTTCCCGGTCGAGGCAGATTTCTTCTAACCCTTGATGAGCTGCTAATAAAATAGTGCCGCCCGGCGTCTCGTAAACACCACGAGACTTCATGCCTACCAGTCGGTTTTCAACCAGGTCCACCCGGCCGATGCCATGACGGGCCGCCGCCTCGTTAAGTTTGTTCATCAAGGCGATAGGGCCCATGGCGACATTGTTAATGCGTACCGGCACACCTCCATCAAAGTCTACAGTAAGATACTCTGGTTCGTCAGGAGCGCTTTCCGGACTAACTGTGAGTTGGAACATCTCTGCTTCAGGCTCATTCCACGGGTTTTCCAAGGGACCGCCTTCGTGGCTCAGGTGCCAAAAATTCTCGTCCCGGCTGTAAATAGACTTCAGTGTTGCGGCTACCGGTACATTGTGAGCGGCAGCGTAAGCAATGGCATCCTCCCGACCGCGAATCTCCCACTCCCGCCAGGGAGCAATGACCCGCAGCTTTGGGTTCAGTGCTTGATAGGTCAACTCAAAGCGTACCTGGTCGTTCCCCTTGCCGGTAGCCCCATGAGCAACGGCGTCGGCGCCTTCCATTTCAGCAATTTCCACCTGCCGCTTGGCAATGAGAGGCCGGGCCATGGAAGTGCCCAAAAGGTATTTGCGCTCATAAACGGCTCCGGCCTGCACTGTTGGGAAGACATACTCGGTGAGAAACTCTAAACGCAAGTCTTCAAGGTACACTTTGCTGGCACCGGAAGCTATTGCCTTTTCTTCCAGACCCGTTAATTCATCATTGGTCTGTCCTAAATTGGCGCAAAAGGCAATTACTTCACAGCCGTAGTTCTCTTTAAGCCAGGGGATAATGACCGATGTATCTAAACCACCGGAATAGGCCAACACAACTTTCTTCACATCCGCTTTTCCTGCCATCATGGTGAAAAATCCTCCCTATTTTGATAGAAACGGTTTCTCTGCTAATGAGATATAGGCCGAGATCACTGCCGGTTAGTACCTCATTGCTAAAATAAAAAGAGCCATGCGGTTCCCCGTCATGGCTCTTAAACGCAATCTGTGCATCGAGTCGTCTGTCAGACGCGTACCAGCAATCGGGAACCAGCTTTCTGCCTTTCTCCTTGCCTCTGCCTAATTGTCCGATACGTGATGCAGTCTAACATAGCTATTGCCTCGATAAAGCTTTCGCCTATCCTATGGCGAAAGAATAGTTTTGTCAAATTAGAACCTTGTTACGGTGTTGTCTTCGGCACTGGCGTCTTAGGCGAGATAGGGGGGTGGTATTGCAGCATGTACGCTCTGCGAATTCTAGCCAATGCCATTAATCGTGTTTTCCCTTGGGCGTCAGCCAACTGGCTACAACGATCATATTCCCGGTCAGCTTGGACATAGTCGCCGACAGCCTCATACACCTGTCCCGCCAGGAAGTGCGACTCGGCAGACTGTTCATCTCGCTGCAAAGCCGTTTTGGCATCCTTTTGAGCGGCTTTAATTTGCCCCGTCTGCAGGTAGAAGAGGCCTCGTTGCCAAAGGAATTCCTCCGGATCCATGGCTACTGCCGCCTGCCGATAAAGTTGCTCAGCTTCTTGATGATCGCCTAAACGGTCGGATAGAACACCGCGTTGCAATTTTACCAACGGATCGCCGGGGGCCAAAGTTCCTACAGTGTCCAGTTCCGCCTTAGCCTGGGCCCAGTTGCCGTTCTCCCACGCACTTTGGGCTGCATCTTCGTGTTGCTGTCGCGCGACCACCTTCGGATCTAAATTAGCTTGGTAACGCCAACTGGCATAGATTAGTGCCCCCAGTGCCAGGAAAACGAGGCTTAGGATGGTAAGAATCTTGCGCCGGCGCCGGCGTTTCTCCGCCGCAACTAAGTCGTCAATATACCACCACCAACGCTCTGGTGGCGGTTGCAGCTTGGCTCGCTGAGAGCGTAGCTGCCGCGGACCAACCTCGGCCAAAAAGAGCTCCTTCTTTTGCTGTAATATCTCCTGTATAGTTTGCCAACGGGCAGTAATTGCTGCCAGGCTTGCATCTTGGCTTCCCAATTGCTGGAACAGGACGACAGCAGCATCGCAATGGCCAAGCAACGTTAGTGCTTCCTGGCCACTTCCTTTGAGTACGCCAAGTTGTTGCTCCACCGCACTTAGATGCTCTTCCAGCTTGCTATATGGCGTTATAGGACGATTGGTATCGTGTTGAACTTCCACAAAACGGCGCGGCGCAGTTTCCTTAACCAAGATCCTCCTCATCCTCTTGCACCCGGACGGGGCTATTCAGCTCATAGCGTGTTTCGTTGAACACTTTGCGCACCCCTTGCTTAATCTGCTGAGTGATACGAGAGCGTCGCTCTGGCGGCACGGGGTACATTGCCAGCAAGGTCGGCGCTAAAATGTTCGCGACTTCCTTGCGATCCTTGCCTGCCTTGACCAGCTTGTACACTTCCGCCCGAACGAATTCAATGTAGCGGCAAGTTTCGTCTACTGCTTCCAGGGTCGTGGGAAGACCATGGCCCGGCACGAGCACTTTTACGTCCATCCGCTTGATCATAGCTAAAGCAGCTAACCATTGCCGGGTGTTGGCCTGACTCATGTAAGGATGCTCGTTACAAAGGACGTTATCGCCGGTGAAGATCACTTTTTCCTCCGGCATGTAAATAATGGAAGTAGCGGCGGTATGCCCACCGGTGTAAATCATCTCTACTTTGCGACCACCTTTAACAACCATTATCTTGTCAGCAAAAGTGATTTCCGGGACAATGATCTGAATGTCGGTGAACTCAGCCTGAATAGCAGGCTCCCGCTTGAAGTATTGGCGCACGCGGTGTTTGTAATTCTCGCTATATCCTTTCATATCCTTCCAGGCCAAGTCATGACCGATAACAGGGCAATCGAAAAACTGACTACCCAAAATATGTCCCCGGTGCATGTCGGTAATAAGGATATAACGGCAGAGTTTACCACCGGCCAACTCTTCAATCTTGTAGCGCCATTGAACCGCTTGGCTGGGGACCATAGGGGTATCAACGCAAATGGTGCCTTCATCGGTGAGAATGGCGCTGACATTGGCACCTCGGTATCCGGTTTCAACAACGACTCCCGGTGCAACTTCATAGAACATGACTTCTTGCCTCCGCAACTTGGCTTATTGCCGGTCTGTTAGATGGCGCAATAGATCCATCCGCTCTTGCAGCCGGGTTGGCACACGGTTTGGTAGTGATATAGCTTTGCGATACAGATCAACATATTTCAAAGCGGACCGGTGCCAGGAAAAATCGCTTTTCATACCTTTTCTTTGCAATGTATGCCAGATTTGCGGCAAGTGGAATATCTCCACGGACCGCACCAAGGCTGTGTAAAACGCCGCCGGCGTGTAATCATGGAAGGTAAAGCCATTTCCTGCTCCCGCAGTCGGATCGAAGTCGTGGACTGTATCGGCCAGGCCTCCTGTCTCGTGTACTACAGGCACAGCGCCATAGTGCATTGCCAGCATCTGGCTAAGGCCACACGGTTCGAAACGAGAGGGCATGAGGAAAATGTCGCTCCCGGCGTAGATGCGATGTGCCAGCGCATCGCTAAAAGTCAAATTGACAGAGACATTCCGCGGGAAACGGTTTACCAGCTCTTGCAGAGCGTCCTGGTAATGAGTATCCCCAGTGCCGAGGATGACCCATTGGGTACCCATGTAACGGACACTCCACTCGATGACTGGGGGCAGTAACTCTGCGCCTTTTTGTTCCACCAAGCGCGAGATAAGTCCCAGTAGAGGATGGTCCCTTTTAGCCGGCAAGTGGGCCGCACTTTGCAAAGCTATCTTGTTGTCTGTGCGTCTCTCTAGATGGCCGACATCATAATTAGTGGCAATGTCCTGATCGCTGGCCGGATCCCACAGCTCCGTGTCAATGCCATTAAGGACCCCAAAGACCGTTTCAGCTCGATCCCGCAAAATGGGGTCTAAGCCCTCACCGAAAGCCGGCGTCATAATCTCTTGGGCATAACGTTCGCTGACGGTATTCACTACGTGGGCGAAAATGAGCGCCCGCCCCATGAGATCAACTACGTTGTTCAAATTAGAAAGTTCCGGGTGCGCAAGGAACCCATACCGGGCGACTCCAGCAATTTCCAATACCCTGTGGCCGAAAATCCCTTGATAGGCTAAGTTATGAATGGTGAAGACAGTACGAGTCTGGGAAAAGAACGGATCGTCGCGATAGATGGTTTGCATCCAGTTGGGCACCATGCCGGTGTGCCAGTCGTTGCAGTGAAAAATGTCCGGCTGCCAGTTCAGCGCTTTGGCTGTTTCCACCGCCGCCCGCGAATAAAAGATGAAACGCTCGTCATCATCCGGGTACATGTAAATTCCGTCCCGATCGAAAAGCCGGGGGTTGTCAACGAAGTAAATAGGGACACTATCTCCCATTCGTCCTTCCCAAATCGCACAGAGCTCGCTTCTTTCGCCAATGGGAACAGAGAGTGCTTCCACCACCGGTTTCAGGTCGAGAGCTGTTCGATTCATGAAACCATAAAGAGGCATGATAACCCGAATATCATGGCCAAGCGCTTTGATGGCTTTTGGCAAAGCGCCGGCAACATCCGCCAAACCGCCGGTCTTAGCGAAAGGAACGACTTCCACGGAAAGATAGAGAATCTTGAGGGGCTCTTCGCTCACACGTGCCTCCATATACTCAATAGTAAGCACAATCTTAGCACAGGATGGCCGAATTGGCAAGCACTTTTTTTGGGGGGGAGGGAGAGCTACGCCGCCGGCCTATGATGACTACCACCAGCGAAAATCAGCGTGTATCAGCGTCATCAGCGTCCAATTGTTGGGGAGGTCGAGTAGTAACAGACGTAAATTGAAATCGCGACAACAATTACGAAACTTGCCTGCATAGGTTGGAATTCAGTCGCCGACGGGAACTTTGCAGGCGTTGCTGCGACTTCCAGTCGTCAAAAAAGAAACGAAAATAGCAGTAGGCCAGGCTTGTTAGCCCGGCCTACATCAGGAGGGTCACACCTGGCATCGTTTTACATGCCAATAGCCCGACGGAAACTGGCCACAGTCTGCTTCAATCCTTTCTCCAATGGCACCGCAGGCTCCCACCCCAATACTCGGCGCGCTTTACTGATATCCGGACGGCGGCGCTTAGGATCGTCTTTGGGGAGCGGCTCAAAGGTCACCCCCGCTTTATTTCCTGTAACAGAATTGACCATTTCGGCAAATTGAAGGATGCTGTACTCATTAGGGTTGCCAATATTGACCGGCGTGAATACATCAGACATAAAAAGACGGTACATTCCTTCCACTAAGTCAGATACAAAAGTGAAGGAACGGGTCTGGCTTCCGTCGCCGTACACGGTTAATGGCTCGCCCCGCAAGGCCTGACTGATGAAATTAGGTACCACGCGGCCATCTTTAATCCGCATTCGGGGGCCGTAAGTGTTGAAAATGCGAATAATGCGGGTGTCTATTTTATGAATGCGGTGATACGCCATGGTCATAGCCTCGGCAAACCGCTTAGCCTCGTCATAAACACCTCGGGGTCCGATGGGATTGACATGGCCCCAGTATGTTTCCGGCTGCGGGTGCACTTCCGGGTCGCCATACACTTCTGAAGTGGAGGCCAGCAAGAAACGAGCGCCTTTTGCTTTTGCCAGCCCCAACGCTTTGTGAGTGCCGAGAGCGCCCACTTTCATGATCTGAATAGGAAGGGTAGGGAAGTCAATTGGGCTGGCCGGGGAAGCTAAGTGAAAGACGCCATCCACTTCCCCGGCAATGTAAATGTATTCGGTGACATCCTGGTAAATGAATTGGAAGCTTTTGTTTCCAGCCAAGTGAGCAATATTATCTGTGCTGCCAGTGATAAGGTTATCAAGGGCAATGACTGTATGGCCTTCTGCCAGCAACCGGTCACACAAATGCGAGCCGACGAAACCGGCACCGCCAGTGACAACAATACGCATGTCTTTTTACCTCACCTTCGGGTAGTATGGTATTGCAAAGGTTATAGCATAACACCACCTATTTGCCAAGTTAGCTCTCCCGGATTAGCCGCCGGCCAATAACCATTCGTTGCACTTCGCTGGTGCCCTCGCCGATGGTCATCAAGCGGGCATCACGATAAATGCGCTCCACTGGGTACTCCTGGCTGTAGCCGTAGCCTCCGTGAATCTGAATAGCCTGATAAGCTACTTCTTCCGCCATCTCTGTGGCAAATAGCTTGGCCATGGCACCTTCTTTGGTGAAAGGTTGCCCTTGTTCCTTGAGCCAGGCAGCGTGATAAAGTGCCCGGCGGGCCACATACACTTTGGTAGCCATATCAGCTAACTTGAATTGAATGGCTTGGTGGTTAACTAACGGTTGGCCAAATGTTTTTCTTTCCTTAGCATAGGCCAACGCTGCCTCTAATGCAGCCTGGCCAAGACCAACACTCAGGGCTCCAATGCCAATACGGCCACCGTCCAATACAGCCAACGTCTGGTGCAGCCCTTTTCCTTCCTCGCCCAATAGATTATCTAACGGTACCCGCACATCGTCTAAGCTAACAGCATGGCTCCAACAGCCATGCAGCCCCATTTTCTTCTCCGGGGGATCAACATGGAAGCCGGGGGTATCAGTAGGCACGATGAACTGGCTTAGACTGTGACTGCCCCGTTCTGGCCTGGTGCGGCAAAGGAGAATGGTAGTCCCGGCGACCCCAGCATTAGTCATCCACATTTTACTGCCACTAATCACCCACTCACTTCCTTCCCGGCGGGCCGTGGTGCGGATTCCTTGCAGGTCCGTGCCGGTACCAGGCTCAGTCAGACCCAACGCTCCTAATGTGTTCCCTTGGGCTAAAGGTATCAAGTAACGCTGCTTTTGTTCGTCGCTGCCGAACATGTTGATGGCTGCTGTTGCCAAGCAAAGGTGTGCTTCACTAATGAGGCCGGTGGAGCCACAGCCCCGTCCCAGTTCCTCCAAGAAAATAGCGACGCTGATTTCATCAGCGCCGGCGCCTCCGTATTTTTCGGGGACGTTCAGCCCTAACATACCCATTTCACCCAACCTGTGGATGCTCTCCCAAGGAAACTCGCCGGTTTCATCCACGTGCCTAGCTTTCGGCTTGACCTCTTTGTCGACAAAGTTATGCAGAGCTTCCTGTAACAGCCGCTGTTCCTCATTGAACGTGAAATCCATAACTTTTACCTCCATCTTCCTTTTATCCCAGATAAATGACAGATGTACCGTCGTTGGAGCAGGATACGGCAATGTCGTAAAGGCGCTGACAGGTGGCGCTAATGGTTGGAATAACGTCCTCATTTTAGCACAAAGCAGATTGATAAGCGAATGGTAAATCAAAGTTCGCTCAGATGCATCATGGATGCGACTGACGAACTGGGTCGGTATGGGCCATTTTCCCCCTCACTATTGGGCGAGTTTGTAATAGCATTATTTCCTGTGTTAAACTGCGAAGAGCTGGCGGACAAGTCGCCAATACTGCTTGTA
>WFQT01000052.1 GCA_015486895.1 Anaerolineae bacterium | reverse complement strand
TTTATTGGGCTCATATGCCCTCATGCAGTCAGGCTTCTAATAGGAGGGGATCACAGGTTCTTGATCCCGAGTTCGGCACTTTTCGGTGCTCTTTTGCTTCTTCTTTCCGACACGGTAGCGAGGACAATTATCAGTCCGACATTACTACCGGTCGGCGTTTTAACCTCGTTTATGGGTGCGCCGATGTTCATCTATTTACTCGTGAAAATGGAGCAGAGGGTTTGAGATGCTATTAGAAGTAGATGGCATTGAGTTTTCTTATGATAGCACCCCTATCCTCAAAGGAGTAACTTTTGAGGTTAAGAGAAGGGAAATGGTGGCTATTCTGGGGCCTAACGGTGCTGGAAAGTCCACCTTGCTGAAGTGCATAAACGGTATCCTCAAACCCAAAGGCGGAGTAGTCATGGTTGAAGGGCTACCAGGTGAATCATACGGAACTCGTGAGAGGGCCAAAAAGATGGGGTATGTGCCGCAGACCAACACTGGGAATTTCATGACTGTCTTCGATGCCGTTTTGCTTGGAAGGAAGCCGTACATCAGGTGGGGGCCGGGCGAGAGGGACCTGAAGCTTGTAGAGGAAACCCTAAAGCTGGTGGGACTTGAGAGCCTTGCCCTGAAACGCACCAACAGCCTGAGCGGAGGGGAGCTGCAAAAGGTGGTAGTCGCAAGAGCTTTGGTGCAAAAGCCAAGGGTACTCCTTCTGGATGAGTTCACGAACAATCTCGACTTGAAGAACCAGCTCGAAGTAATGAAGTTAGTGAGCAAAATAACCCATGAGAGTGGAGTAGCTTCTATAGTTGTGATGCATGATATCAACTTAGCTTTGCGCTACAGTGACAAGTTTGTAGTGATGGCGAAAGGTGCGATACATGCGAGAGGAGGAAAGGAGATAATAGAGCCCCAGCTCATGAAAGAAGTCTATGGGATCGAGGTCTTGGTAGGAAACCTTGGGGGGGTTCCACTGGTTGTTCCTATTGAAGGGGGTGTTGCCCGAGACGAAACCGGAGAAGACGCTCATGCGGGTTGACCTGCACCACGGAAGATGAAAATAGGGGCATGGTTCATTTCGAATCGAAACAATCTTGACAAATAGGGCCAGAAAGAAGGCCACAGAATAAGCCGGAAAGGCACAGAAAAGGCTGAATACAGAGGACATTCAGTGAAATTCCGTGTTATTCTGTGGCTTGGCTCGCTCTGAAGTTCAGAAGATTTGTAAAGATGTGAAAAGGCCCTTTTGAACTACACCTAATTTTCCCTATAATGCGGCAATCTGTAGGATCTCATTTTGCCGCGAGGTTCCAGTTTGTCCACTTTGCTATCTCGCCACTATAATAGACCATATTCATTCGCTTTCAACGGTCAACATATAGTAGAGAAAGGAAAGCCCCCATGTCTCACCGAGATCGACATATTTTCTATCTATTGCGGTTCCGCTCTTCATTGCTGCTTCTACTGGTGGCGGTGCTCACCTTTGTAGCTCTCTTTTCGTTCCGTCCCCTCTTTTCCGTACAGGCTGTAGCCGCGTCGGCCCGCCAGCCAGCGCAGTTGCGCGACGATGGCTTCTGGTACACAGTGCAGCCGGGGGACACTCTTAGCCGCCTATCGATGCGCTTTGGCATCACAGTGAACGACTTGGTGCAGGCCAACCGCATCGACAACCCCAACCTGATCTGGGTTGGGCAGCGGCTCTGGATTCCTGGAAGCGGGACTACGCCGCCGAGCCCCACTGCCGCTCCAACGGCGACGCCTGGCGGCGGTTTCTGGTACACGGTAGCTAGGGGGGACACGCTGGGCCGTTTGTCAACGCGCTTTGGAGTGTCTCTATCGGCGTTGATTTCAGCTAACAGCATTGTCAACCCAAATCTCATTTTTGTCGGGCAGCGGCTTTGGGTCCCTGGTCAGGAGGGTGCTCCGACGCCGACCCCACCTCCGGTAGCCACGCCAACGCCGATGCCAACGGCTACGAGTGCCCCTCCTAACACGCCGCAACCAACGGCCACGCCTACCGCCCGTGGATTTTGGTACACAGTACAGGCAGGGGATAGCCTTAGCAGCATCGCGACCCGCTTCGGTACATCTGTGGCAGGCATTGTCCAGGCCAACAACTTGGCCAATCCCAATGTCATTACGGTGGGCCAACGACTTTGGATCTCCGGCAGCGGCTCTACTCCGTCTCCCGCAACTCCCGGCACCGGGTTTGATTATGGCTTCAACGTTGACCCGTGGGCGGGGAACCTGGACACAGTCATCCGAGATGTGCAGAACGCTGGTTTTCACTGGGTAAAATTCCAGGTTCCCTGGCGGGATGTTGAGACAGCCGACAAAGGACAATATCGCTGGGGAAACGTGGACGGCGTTGTGGATCGTTTCCACGCTGCTGGCCTTAATGTGCTGATCTCTATTGTCAAGGCACCACGCTGGGCTCGTCCGGCGCAGACCAATTTTGCCGTTGATGGCCCGCCAGCCAATAACCAAGATTTCGTCGATTTCTTGACTGCTTTTGCACAGCGATACCGCGGGAAAGTGCAGGCGGTGGAGCTATGGAACGAGCCTAATTTGCACAGCGAGTGGGGGGATGAACCCCTCAACGTAAGCCGGTACGTTGACATGCTGTGCAAAGGCCATACTGCGATTAAAGCGCAAGACCCGGCCATGCAGGTCATTTCCGCAGGCTTGACACCTACCGGCATCAACGACGGCCGCAATGCCATCGATGATATTGTCTATTTGCGCTCCATGTACTGGCATGGCGTCAAAGGTTGCTTCGATGCTTTAGGTGCTCATCCCAGCGGTTACAATAACCCGCCGGATGCCCGTTTCGGCTACAGCGATCCCAATGAGCCTGACTACAAGAACCACCCTTCCTTCTTCTTCCAAGAGACACTGCTTCGCTATCGGTCTGTCATGAACGCCTTCGGAGATAGCGGAAAGAGGGTTTGGGTAACGGAGTTCGGTTGGGCCAGCAGCACGAATCCCTCGCCCGGCTACGAATACGCGGCGGATGTCACGTTGACTGAACAGGCTACATATCTAGTCAAAGCGCTTCAACTGATGCGACAGTGGGGTTGGGTTGGCCCGGCTTGCGTCTGGAATTTGAATTACAACCAAACCAACCCGGATAGCGAAATGGCTCAATTTTCCGTTCTGGACCGCCTAGCCTACACTGCCTTACGGGATATGGCGAAATAACTTGTCATGGGACTAACATGCCAGGTTATGTGGGCATTATCCCAGCGATGGTTTGCGGAACAGCCATCATGATCGTTTGCGCTCACGATATAACAATGAGAATGAACATTGTGATACCTGATCACGGATCAGGCGCATGGCATTTCGCCAATCAGCAGCAATCTGCGTACATTAGCGTTATCTGGGCCCTATTTTCGGAGCAGAGAAGACACTTTCTCCGCGCATTGGCAACCAGCGTCGGTCAGCTCGCCACGATTCATTTTTGTTAGGCGTCTCTATCTCTCGGAATGCATTGCCCTTACACTTTCTCATGGGCGGTGAACAGTTTCCCCTAACCTGGCCGCACCAGAACCAAAAAGACAACCACAGATTGGCACGGATTCTTGGTTTGTCCAATTTGTGTAATCAGTGGTTCATTTTCGGCGTAGATCCCCTGTGCCAATCCCGGCGCTGATACCCTATGCCGGTCGCAACTTTGTCAAAGGAGACAGATGGTCATGAAAGATATTTTCGCTTACATTAACAAACACTCTGATCTGTATGTGAAAAAGCTACAGACTTTGTGCCGCCAGCCTTCCGTCGCCGCTCAGGAGTGGGGCATGGAAGAGACGGCTGCCATGGTAGCGGCGATGCTCGGCGAGTTGGGCGCTCGGGTACGCATGATTCCAACGGCAGGCTATCCGGTGGTTTACGGCGAATTGCCCGGCGAGAGCCGCAAGTCTTTGCTGCTCTACGATCACTATGATGTGCAACCGCCGGAGCCGCTGGACCAGTGGGAGCATGAGCCTTTCGGGGCCGAGATTACTGATGGCCGTATTTGGGCCCGGGGCGTCGCTGACAACAAAGGTAACTTAGTTGCCCGCCTTTGCGCTGCCGATGCTTGGCTAAAAGTACGGGGACGGCTCCCGCTGACCTTGAAGTATGTTTTCGAGGGAGAAGAGGAAATTGGCAGTCCGAGTTTAGCCGGGTTCGCCGAGGACTACCACGATTTATACCACGCCGATGGCGCTATTTGGGAAGCCGGTTACAAAGATGCCGGGGGACGAGTGCAAGTTACCCTGGGCTGCAAAGGCATCTGCTACGTGGAGCTACGGGCCCATGGTGCCAATATCGATCTCCACTCTGCTAACGCCGCCATAGTTCCTAGCCCCGTCTGGCGATTGGTCTGGGCCCTGCAAACGCTTAAAGGTCCGGATGAGCGGATTCTCATTGATGGCTTTTACGATGATGTGAGGCCGCCTTCGCCTCGAGACCGGGAGCTGGTGGCAGCGCTGAATTTCCAGGCGGAGGAGATGAAGGAACGCTTAGGCTTTGACCACTTCTTGCGGGAGGCGTCGGGGGAGCAGGCCAAAGCAGATATGCTCTTCCAACCCACCTGTAACATTGCCGGGATTCAGGCAGGCTATACTGGCCGCGGCTCTAAGACTGTTTTGCCCCATACTGCCATGTGCAAAATTGACTTTCGTTTGGTGCCAAATCAGTCTCACGAAAAGGTCCTACGTTTGTTGAGAGAACACTTAGATCGCCACGGTTTTGCCGACATTGAGGTCATAGACTTGCACGGCGAAGACCCAGCGCGCACTGATCCCAGCGATCCATTAGTCGGTGCTGTGCTGGGTGCCGCTGCCCGGGTTTACGCTCGGCCGCCACAGCTTTTGCCCACGATGTCTGGAACCGGCCCTATGTACCTGCTTTGCCAGCGATGGGGCATCCCCGTTGTGGGCACCGGCGTCGGCAACGTTGCCTCCCGAGCCCACGCCCCCAACGAGAACATCCTCGTCGAAGATTATATCGAGGGAATCAAGCACATGGCGGCCATTTTCCAGGCTTTCGCCGCCACGGAGGAATCGTAATGAGAATCGCGGAAATGAACTGGATGCAGGTGGAAGCTTACCTGAAGCGAGATGACCGGGCGGTGGTGCCTTTGGGCAGTACAGAGCAGCACGCTTACCTTAGCCTGTGCACCGACGGCATCCTTGCAGAGCGTGTTTCTGTGGAGGCGGCGGAACCATTGGGCATTCCCGTCTTCCCGATGCTGGCCTATGGGGTGACACCATATTTTCGAGCTTTCCCCGGCACTGTTAGCTTGCGCCTGGAAACGTATCTGCGGCTGCTGCAGGATATTCTTAACAGTTTGATGAGCAGCGGCTTCCGGAGGATTCTGCTAGTCAGCGGGCACGGCGGTAACGAGCCGGCCGGGGCACTGGCTACAGAGTGGATGGCAGATCACCCCGCCGGGCAGGTGAAGTTCTACCAGTGGTGGCGCGGCCCGAAGATGTTAGCCAAAGCTAAGGAATTCGATCCTATACTGAGCCATGCCTCCTGGTTCGAGAACTTCCCCTGGACTCGGCTAACCGGCGTAGAAATGCCCTCTAAGCGGAAACAGTTGCCGGATCGCAGCGGCTACCCGCGTTTGGTAGGGAAAGCTATGCGCGCCTACGTGGGTGATGGCAATTATAATGGCTACTATCGTCGTTCCGACGAAGAGATGCTGGCCATCTGGAGAGTGGCTGTAGCCGAGACCCGGGAAATGATGGAAACCGGCTGGGATTAGGCGCAGTAAGGGCAACATACATAACGCCCTTCCTAAAAAGAGGGGCATACCACTGGGGGCGTTTCACTCCCCAGACCCCCTGAACGATGCTTCTTGGCTGCGTCGTCGCCAGTCCATTTTGGGTGCCACTTTCTGCCGCCACGCTGCCGTCCGCCTCCATCCTGTCGGTATCGATATCCTACCTGGTGTTGTCGCCGCGGGTTTGTATCAGCTTGATAGTAGCCATAGTATGAACTGGGTCTAATAACAGGGCTCTTCGTATTGCCGGAGTAATATATTTGAGATCAGCGTGCATCAGCGTTTATCAGCGTTCTATTCTCTGGGGAGAAACAGAAAAGCCGGGAAAACTCCCCGGCATAAT
>WFQT01000051.1 GCA_015486895.1 Anaerolineae bacterium | reverse complement strand
GGAAAGCCATCACGAGACCGGGCAACATCGCTGGGATGCAGCAGATGAGGACGATGGCGACTGGATCGTGGGTAACGGCAATCCGATACGCGGCGAGCCACACGGTGATAATTACTGCACCCGGGCTTCCATCTCGGCTATCGTCGAGTATTTCGGTGGGCATCTCAGCCAGGACCGCATCTCCTACGTCCACTATGGCGGCGGCGATCCCGAGGGCGACCTGGGGCATGGCCACGGGTTGTGGCCGTGTGAGTCCGGCTCCTTTGGCAGTGGCGACTGCGTCTTCGGTTGGGCGTTGAACGGTACCGCCCCGACCTCCAGCCGCGGCAAACCTACGTTCAACCAGGCCAAGGGTTGGATCGACGCTCACAGGCCGATTTTGATCGTCGAGAATCACGACACTCATAGTGTGGTCATGGATGGCTACAACACCAACGGCAACCTGGCTCATCGCGTGGATCCCTGGACGGCTTCCTCGTCGTGGGTGTCGTGGAGCAGTTGGGCCGTGACCGAATATCACGTGCCGCCAGCTGGCGCCTCGGTTCGTTCGGACGAAGTTAGCGTTTCCGCCGATACGGACGGCGACGGCATCGTGGATTTCGACGAGATCAATCGCTTCCACACCAGTCCTACTTCAGCCGACACCGACGGTGATTGGGTGCAAGATAAGCAGGACATCCGAGAATACGTCTTTGACAATGCCGGCAACTACAACAAACGCACGGCCGATTTGGATGGCGATGGCCTGCGCAAGGAGCGAGACCCTGATAACGACGGTGACGGCTCGGTAGACGGCTGCGAGGATACCAACTACAACGGCAAGTACGAGGCGGCTCTGGGCGAGACGAACAATTTCAGCGCGGCCAGTCACCAGGCCTGCGTGCCGACATTCGAGATTCTCCAGCCAGTCCAGGACAACCCCACTAACGCCGGCGCGTACAACAATCCGGACAAAATCCTGGTGCAGGTCAAGACGGCCACACCGCCTTCCTCGCCGGTCACTTACACCGCTGGCGATTTCAGCGTGAAGATCGGTGGGCAGACCAGCACGGTCGTTGCAGTTTACCGGGTCCTCGACACGCACTTCCTGGTGGTGAGCCCGCATACCCAGGCATCGGCCGATTACTATGACCTGGAGGTGACGCTGCAAGGAACGCAGAGTGACAAAAAGACCCGGGCGGTTTTCTACCTGCCCAAGCTACGGGCCGACCAGGTGGTGGTGATCGACCGTTCGGGCAGCATGAGCAGTTCTGGTAAGATGGACGCGGCCAAGAACGCGGCCCGGGCTTTCATCGACCACACCAACGTAGATGACATGATCGGCGTGGCGTCTTTTGCCTCATCGGCCGGCCCGGCCATGGATTACCCACTGACCACCATCGCCGGAGCCACGCAGTGGAACGCGGCCAAGGCGGCTGTCAATGGGCTCTCGGCCGGTGGGACCACCGCGCTGGGACAAGGGGCGTTGTTGGGATATAACGAGTTCAAAAGCAAAGGTCAGAGCGATCACGACTGGGCCATGGCTTTGCTCAGCGACGGCATGGAGAACGTCACCCCGTACTGGTCCGATCCCACGGTGAGCGGCGTGATCGTGCCCTCCCGCGTGGTAGTTCACACTGTGGCCCTGGGCCATGATGCCGACCGGACCCTGATGTCGGCTATTGCGGGGTCCACCGGTGGCACACCCTACGAGGCCGGCGTGGACATCCTGCCGCTGGCTGCGGCCGGAGTGCCCAGCGCCGGGATGAATGCTCCGTCCGTTACTCCTGGCCCCAACCTCGCCTCGACCCTCCCCAACCGCCTGGCCGACGTCTACAAGGCCATCGGCGAGGAGATCGGCCATCAGCAACGGCTGGGGGAACGGACTGGCACTGTAAGCGGCCGTGAGACGTTCGAGGTACCTGTCGAACAAGGCCTGCCCGAGGCGATCTTCGCCGTCAACTGGGATGATCCCGGCAGCCCCATCGAGATGACCCTCACCGACCCGAGCGGAGATCAGGTCAAACCCGGCTATCCGGGGATGCGTTTCCAGGATGACGTGACCCACCAACAATATCGCATCCGTGAGCCCCAAGCCGGTGTCTGGGTGGTAGACTTGCGCGCACGGGAAAAGGTTGCTAACTACATCTTCATTCTCTCGGCCTGGTCGCCAACGACGATGCATCTGGCCTTTGGACTGCCACCGGCCGAGCGGACATTGGGATCCAGGATACCTGTTCTGGTTGTCCTGGCCGATCGTAAAGCGATCCGGGGAGCCGAAGTATGGGCGCTGGTGCAAGGTCCCAACTCGGATCTGGTCCAGAATCTGCAACTTTTCGACGACGGCACCCACGCCGATGGTAAAGCCGATGACGGGGTGTATGGTAACCTGTTTACCAAAACTTACCAGGCTGGCCCTTACATCGTCAAAGCCAGCGCCTGGGGCGTGAATAACTCCAAGAAAAGCTTCGTCCGTCACCGGACTGGCGGGTTCCAAGTCCTGCCGCGCGTCGCTTACATCTGGAGTTACGACCTGACCACAGCCAATGCCTACCGCAACTTGCTGGAGGCCAACGGATTTGTAGTGGACTTTGTTCACATCGACAACGTGGCCAGTACTTTGTGGAATTCCTACAGCCTGGTGTTGGTCGGGCCGGAGACGGGGCATCAATATGATTGGGGCACGCCGGGAGCGGTGGCTGCTCTCCAGCAATATCCTGTGCCGATCATCGGCCTGGGCTTCGGCGGCTCGTCTCTCTTCAGCCAGATGGATCTGTTCATCGACTGGGGCCAGGGGTGGATCGGCGCGACACGTGACCTGTACGTGGTGGATCCGAGTCATCAGATCTGGCACAGCCCATATTATGTCCCGGTGCCCACTAGCCGCATCGTGGCCTTGTATGGCAAGCCCAGCCCATACGTTGCCATCTACGCGCCGCGGCCACCATCGGGGATCACTCTCCTGGGGCGTCAGTCGAACAGTCAGACGCACTACCCGCTTATCCGCCAGGACCCGCGTTTCCTGCTGTGGGGTTACAATGCTGGCCCATCGGCCATGACCGGCGACGGCCAGCATCTCTTCATCAACGTGGCCCGCTACATGATCGGGATGTAGCTAAATGGTAAACGAAAGGAGCGACGCATTCCCATCGGGAAGTCTCGTTGGAGATGCGCCGCCCCTACGTGCGCCATCGGACGATGGTAAGTTTAGCGACGTTTGGGGAACCCGTGATCAGGATCGGTACCTCGGGGTTTTCATACAAGGATTGGGTCGGGCCTGTTTACCCGGAAACGTTGGCCCCGCGTGACCGGTTGAGTTTCTATGCTCGTGAGTTCTCCACGGTAGAACTCAACGTAACTTACTACCGCATTCCCAGCACGCGTACGGTCGAAAGCTGGGTGCGCAAGACACCCGATGATTTTCTGTTTGCGGTTAAGGCCTTTCGGGAGCTGACTCACGAGCGTGAAGAGCCGCAGTTTGCACCGTTTGTCGCCTCCTTGCAGCCGATGATCGAAGCGGGGAAACTCGGTTGCGTGCTGACCCAATTCCCTTATTCGTTCCACCTGCTACCCCAAAATCGGGACTATCTGAAAAAAGCTGCGCGCTGGCCTGGGCGACCTGCCAGTGGTGGTCGAGTTTCGGAACGCTGCCTGGGTAAACCAGCCAACTTTTGATCTGTTGCGGTCGTTGGGGCTGGGCTTTTGCAGCGTGGATGAGCCCAGATTACGGGGCTTGGTGCCGCCCGTGGCTGTGGCGACCGACCCACTGGCCTACGTGCGCTTCCATGGCCGGAACGCCGCCAAATGGTATCAACACCAGGAGGCTTGGGAGCGTTACGACTACGTGTATACCGAGGACGAGTTGCGCGAGTGGGTGCCGAAGTTATGGGAGTTGGACGCGACTGCGCCATTGACGTTGGTCTATTTCAATAACCATTTCGGAGGCCAGGCTGTGCGCGGGGCACGCGACCTGGGACAATTGTTGCTTGCGTAAGTTTTATGCAACCAGAGGCCGGATCACAAAAAACGGCCCAACACTGAAAGGGTTTTTCGCACTTTACCGACTGAACCCGACGGCTGTATGCTTATGACCAGTCCAGGAAAAACAAGGAGTGGTCATGAGCAACAGAGGACTCAAGCCCAACACAGCCAGTATGCCTTTCTGGTTGCCCAGGGTTTGTTCGCCGAACACATCGGCTTGTCCCAGAAGTTACAGGCGGTGCCGCTCGAACAAAAGCGTTACACGCACACGCCCCAGGCCAAAGTCATGGAGTTTCTGGTGGCCACATTGGCCGGGCTGGAACACTTGCAGGACATCAGCCTGGCAGCTCACCCTCTGGCTAAAGATCGGGCTTGTTGTAGAGTCCGTCCGGGGCCGGCCCTCGGCCCTGGTCGGCCTGCTGCGCTCGTGAGGCAGCGCTGTAGCCACCGACACCGATGACTCTGTGGGTCAGACGCAGCAAGCAAACCGTGCCGGCGTTGGGGCTGAAGTCGCCGTTGGCCGCCACGATCACGGCGTTGGTATCGCAGGCGTTGTCTGCAGCCAGAGCGATGGCGCCATTTCCCCCTTCGCTGGACAGGATCTCACCCACGATCACCCGGTCGAGAATGGCTAGAGCTTGCTAGAAGGCGCGCAGAGCAGTGACGTTGTTTAGGGCGGATAATGGGGGCTTGAAAACGGCTGTTTTGGCCCTGTTTTGAGGGCGTTCACGTCGTCCAAGGCTCCTTGCACGATTATAGTACGCGACGTATGCAGGTTATGCAAAGGGGACTACCAGAGAGGCAAAACCCTGTAACCGTGCTGGAGCCGCAACTTGATGATCTTTCGTATTTCCGGCCGGGCCGCGGCGAGATCAGGGTAAGGGGTCCCTTTCATCTATTGCCGGTTGGTGCCCGCCCGGCCCCAAATGCGCAGGAGTTCCCACTGGCTGAGCCAACTGCCCCAACCCGATGCAAATACCCTAGATGTCTACCGCCTAAGCATCAAACAGCAAGTGCGCGTGGCTGCGCACGTCTCAGCGCAGGTGGTCCGAAGTTCAGATGGCAAGTTGTTAAAGTTTAGTGACTACAGCGCCTTTGGAGGCAAGGTGCTCCGACCACCAGGTAGCGGCGTCCTATCACAGACCAGGCCAAAATCTCAAGGCTTGAGGGCGTTTTTCATGAAATCGCCTCTGATTGCACAATTGTTACGATAGCGGCTGTTCTGTCAATGTTTTCGGCGCGAACAGGCCGGCGAAACAGCATTTCCCGGGCCAGCGACGGTAATTATCCCCTTGACAAACGCGGGTGATGAGTTATAATTAACATAAGTAAGTTTTGTTGCCAAACAACTCCCTCTTTGCTGGTTATTGTACATTCAGGCTTTCATCTCGAGACCTTCCGGCCGATTAGCGCTGGAAAGTTGTGTTATAGAGTACTACTGGGCCTTGCCCGCCTGGAGAAGCATAGAGGGGAAGTTTAGGCGTTCATGGATGATTTCTGGGTGCCGTTTGACAACGACCTGGCAAAACGAGACCTGCGCATGGTGAAGTTGGAACAGAAAGTATCGGGCTGTTTTTGCACCGAAGGAGGTGCAGAAACGTTCTGCCGGATTAGAAGTTACATTTCCACATGCCGAAAGAATGGGCAGCGGGTGTTCGATGCCTCGGTGTCAGCCTTGCTCGGCGACCCTTTCTACCCATCCTTCCTGCAATCTCCCCCTGTCCCTTCAGGCTGAATAGTTACACATATTCTTTCGTTCGTCGTGCTGAGGCCTCAGCGGGCACGACTCAAATCAAATCAGGAGGAACCCATGAAAGCCAAATCCTTCTTTGTCTTCGCAGTTGCTTTGTTGGTTGCACTCTCATTGCAATCAGCCGGCTTGGGCTGGGCCAATCCACAAGCCGCCGACCTGGCGTCGATCACCCCTGTGGTTCCCCTACGCCTCAATGAGGTCCTGCCCAGACCGGTTCACGGTCAGTATGAGTGGGTGGAATTATACCGGCCTGGCGTGCGCACGTTCTTGCCAGTGATCTTGCAGGGATCTCGTGGCTCTGCTGCCGCGGCCGGCTCCGCACCGGCTGCCGCAAGTCCGGGTCTCGACATCAGCGGATGGCAGGTCAGCGATGAGGATGGGCATAACTATACTGTGCCCGACGCGCTCCCGCCAGTGCCTCCAGGGGCCTTTGTCCTGATCCGGTTCGACGGCCGTGGATCACGTTTTGACGACTACGATTTCTCTGACGGCGTCGCGGTGCTGCACACCCCACCCGGCTTGGTCAATGTTTTCGAAGATGACGCCGATCAGGTGGCCTTGTACGCCGGTCGCAATCACAATCCCGATACCATCCGTGACTTCGTGGCTTATGGCGGCCCTCCCAGCGAGGACGCCGACAACGCGGTGGCCGCCGGTCTTTGGTTATCCCATGAGTTCACTGGCCCCACGGAGCAGGTGCCTGGCGGCGAAGTGCTGGCTCAAGGCGGCTCAGTTGGGATCTATCCGGGCGATCTCACGCACTCACCGGGAGCTTGGGCCGTATACGAGGCGCGCCAGGTCACACCCGGCAACACCAACCCTGCCCCCGCCCCCTATTTCCGCAACCCACCCGACGGCATCGCCACCACCGACCACCGGATCCCCTTTGGCTGGTCTAACGTCGCTGACGTGATC